>NZ_DAOPSE010000002.1:82025-94139 GCF_035349255.1 Defluviitoga sp.
TTTTTTAATTTTAAAAAGATATTATATAATATAAACAAGAGCAGTAACATGTAAAAGGGGAATGTAAAAGTGGATTCAAAAGTCTCTGCTATTGGTGGGATAAACTTAGACATAAAAGGATCACCTTTTGAAAAACTAGAACTTCAAACCTCTAATCCAGGTGAGGTCTTTTATTCTTCTGGTGGCGTGGCCAGAAACGTTGCTCATAACTTGGTCAAATTGAATGTTCCGGTCAATTTAATTGGGGCAGTTGGAAATGATAGTTTTGGAGAAATTATTTTAAATGAGTTGAAAAGTTTAAAGATAGAAACTGAGAATATTAAAATCTCTAACCACTTTCAGACAGGAGTTTATTTGGCAATTTTAAATGAAAACAGAGATATGTATGTTTCTATTTCTGACATGAATATAATAGAAGAAGTGGATACAATTTTTGTTGAGGAGAAAAAAGATATATTATTGAATTCCAAGATAATATTTCTTGACACTAATTTAAGTGTAGATGTGATTAAATACGTGCTTAAACTAGTTGAAAATGAGAATACTAAGGTAGTCATTAATGCCGTTTCTATTGCTAAAGTTAAGAAATTACTTCAGGTAAACAAAAATATTGACTATTTGACCTTAAATTTTATGGAATTAAATTCGTTGATAGGTAAAAATCTTGAGTTTTCCAATAAAGAAGACATAATAAAAGGCATACACGGAAAAATTCCAAACGTTACAAATATAGTAATAACCAACGGCGCACAGGGCATTTACATTTTTACAAAAAATCTAACAAAAAATCTATACGATTTGATGTTTTTTCCAGTGGAAGAAATGAATCCAGAAGAAATAGTTGATACCAATGGGGCTGGAGATGCCTTCACAGCAGGGTTTATCTATGGTTTATACAATGATTTAACCACGAATCAATCAATTGAATATGGAATAAAAGCTTCTCAGATTACAATGAAAAGTTATAAAACGGTGTCTGATGAGTTATATAAAATTTTAAAAGAAACTGATAAAAATGGATAAATTGTAGAGATTATAGACGGAGTAATATGTTCAATCATCTTACGCTAAGAGTTTCTGAATAAAAAGCAACATTTGATGATTAAGATGTAAATATAATTATGCTCGTTAGAGATGAATGATTTTTAAAAAATAAGGTTTTGAATTTAAAGTGGATCCGCGGCGGAGCCCTCCTCATCTTCAAAATCTAGATTTTAGGTTGTAGAAATTTTAGAGATAAAGATTTTCTAAAAATAAGATTTTGGATTTAAAGTGGTTCCAGGGCGCAGCCCTCACCATCTTTAAAAGTAAGCTTTTAGGATTTTTAAAGATAATAAACGGGAGGTTTAAAATTGAATCTCAAATACTTAGACATAAAAGAAGAGGTAGCAAAAGCAATAAAAAAAAATAAACCAGTCGTAGCTTTGGAGTCAACCATCATTTCGCATGGAATGCCTTATCCCCAAAATGTGGAAGTTGCAAAAAAATTGGAAGAAACCATAAGAGACAAAGGTGCAATACCTGCTACCATAGCTATAATTAATGGGATAATAAAGGTTGGTTTAAGCGAAGAAGAACTTGAATTTATGGGTACAGATAAAAATATATCAAAAGCTAGTAGGATGGATATACCTGTAATAATAGCTAAAAAGTTAAATGCGGCTACAACAGTTGCAGGAACAATTATAGCGGCTAACCTAGCTGGAATAAGAGTTTTTGTTACAGGAGGTATAGGAGGAGTACATAAATATGCTCAACAAACCTTTGACGTTTCTGCCGATTTACAAGAATTAGCAAAAACCAATGTTGCTGTTGTTTGTGCAGGTCCAAAGGCGATACTTGACTTATCACTTACTGTTGAGTATCTTGAAACATTTGGTGTACCTTTAATTGGTTATCAAACTGATGAGCTTCCTTCTTTTTATTCAAGAAAAAGCGGAATAAAAGTACCACATAAAGTAGATACAGCAGAAGAGGCGGCTCGTATTATGAAAACAAAATGGGATTTAGGACTTCAGGGCGGAGTACTAATTACCAATCCTATTCCTGAAGAGTTTGCTATGAATGAAGAAGAGATAAATTCAATAATAAATAAAGCCATACAAGATTCAGAAAAAATGGGTATAAAAGGAAAAGAGTTAACGCCTTTTCTTTTATCAAGGATAAAAGAGTTAAGTAAAGGTGAAAGTTTGAAAGCCAACATTGCTCTAGTATTAAATAATGCCAAAGTTGGAGCTGAGATAGCTAAAGAATTCTGTAACTTATCAAATTTTTGAAAAGCTAATAAAGAGGAGGACTTTATTTGAAAGAAAAGCCTATTAAAAGAGTTGCCGCTATTCATGATCTGTCCGGTTTTGGAAAAGCTTCTTTAAATGTTGTTATTCCTATTTTATCTTCAATGAAGATACAAGTGTGTCCAGTTCCAACAGCTATATTATCGACACATACAGGAGGTTTTGAAAATTATACCTTTTTAGATTTAACGGATTATATGGAAGAATATATAAACCATTGGAAGAAATTAGAGTTGTCATTTGATGCAATTTATAGTGGCTTTTTGGGTTCTGAAAAACAAATAGATATAGTTTCAGATTTTATTGATTATTTTTCAAAAAAGAACGAATCATTGGTAGTTGTCGATCCTGTAATGGGAGACGATGGAGTTCTTTATCCTACAATTACTACAGATTTAGTAAACCAAATGAGAAAGTTGGTTAGCAAATCTGAAGTGATTACACCTAATTTTACAGAGGCATGCTTTCTTTTAGGTGAGCATTACAGAGAAGATATAAGTGTGGATACATTAAAAAAATGGCTTAAAACGCTCTCAAAAATTGGTCCGAAAATGGTAATTATAACTAGCGTGCCAGAAAAAGATGCCACAAGGACAGGCGTTATAGCGTACAACAGTTATGATAATCGATATTGGAAAGTTACTAACAGACATATAAGAGCATTGTATCCAGGAACAGGGGATGCATTTACTAGCGTAATTGTGGGAAGTCTTTTGAACGGAGATAGCTTGTCAATAGCAATTGATAGGGCAACTCAATTTGTTATTATGGCTTTAAAGGCTAGTTATGGATATAATTATCCAAAAAGGGAAGGAATTCTTCTTGAAAAGGTCTTAGATACACTTAATATGCCTACTACTTTGCAAAGTTATGAAATTTAATATTGACAAAAGAATTTTAATGGTATATAATTAGAAAAATTGAGTATTTTATGGAGGAAGTATTTTGTTATCACGAGCTCCAGTTATTTTACTAATTGTTAATAGTATATCCAACATAAATATGCATCATCATACATGGCGTGGCCGAGTTAATACATGCCGTGTATGTTGTTGTTTTTAGTTAACTTCATACAAGGCTTGAATTAGCCGGTCACGATTAATACCGTGACCGGTTTTTTGTTTTTTGTAAAAAAATTTATAAAATTTTACAGAAGGAATATATAACAAGGAGAAGGGAGATTAAAATGAAAAAAGATATCTTTGCTGAATCAAAAAACCTGTCTTATATTGTAAATAAAATGAGAAAAGTTCTCATTGAAAACGGATGTTATGAACTCTTTCCACCATCTGTAGCACAGTATTCTGAAAATCTAAAAAAAGGAATGAAATTTTCTGATGGGAAAAACTTTTATTTATTAAAGCCGGACGTTACTTCTTGGTTGATAGAAATGGATAAAGTAGAAGAAAAACAAAAAATTTATTATGTTTCAGAAGTTCTTGATGAAAATCTTAATAGCACGTGGCAATTAGGTTATGAAATATTAGATGGTGAAAGATTAAAAGCGGAAGAAGAAATCATACGGTTAGCTATTGAAATTCTTACCGATTTAGAGATACATAGTTTCTTCATTGACGTCAGTTCTATAAAAGTATGGCAAAATGTATTAAATAAGGTAACGAACTACAAACAAGACATAATAAAAGCTATAGAAGTACATAATTTTGGGTTAATTGAAGGTTTAGATATAGATCAGGAAATAAAAAATGAAATAAGTGAACTGTTTAATTTTAGAGGCAAAGAATCAAATATAGATAGATTAAACTCCCTTGTTAAAGCTATAAATGACAACAGGATATATATAGACCTAGGAACAATAAAATATATGGATTATTATGAAGATATTGTTTTTGAGGTTTATGCACCAGATAACGGTCATCTTTTGGGTAATGGTGGACAATACAGAATTAACAATAAATACGCTTGTGGATTAGCCTTTAATTTAGATGTTATAAAGGAGATGAAGAGGTAGATGAGAATATCTATTGCATTGCCTTCTGGAAGATTACTAAAGGATACAAAGGCCTTTTTAGAAGATGTTGGGATAAAGGTAAAAGAGCCTGATAGCAGAGAACTTATTTCTTCTCTAGATAGTTACACTTTCTATTTTCCCCGCGTTTTTGATGTACCAGTTTATGTTGAAAACGGGGTTGATTTAGGAATATGCGGAAGTGATATAGTCTTAGAGAGAAAGAATGAGGTATATGTACCGGTAGATCTTCCGTTTGGCAAGTGTAGGATGAGCTTAATTGTACCGAAGGGGAAAAAAATCTCTCCTGAAAAAATGGAAGGTTTTAAGATAGCTACAAAATATCCTGAGATTACACAAGACTTTTTTTTGGAAAAGGGAATAAAAGTAAAGATCTTAAAATTAAATGGTGCGGTAGAGTTAGCCGCAAAGGTAGGTATCGCTGATGCAATTGTAGACATTGTAGATACAGGGAATACTTTAAGAGCTAACGATCTTGAAGAAGTATATAAAATAATGGATATTTCTGCAGTTTTATTGGTAAACAGAATTACTCAAAAAACCAAGTTTGATTTTGTAAATAACTTAATAACGAAAATTCGGAAAATAAAATAAGACAACCCAAATCAAAAAACTGAGGGGGAATTATATTGAATTTACAAAGGTATGTTTCAGAAATATTAGTAGATATAAAGATTAATGGTCTTGATGCAGTAAAAAAATACTCTCAAAAGTTCGATAATTACCAAGGTGAAATATTTTTGAGTGAAGAAGAATGGGATGTAGAATCAAATATTCCACAAAGCGATAAAATTGTTATAAAACAAATCATAAAAAGATTGCAGGATTATCACTCAAAGCAAAAAACAGAAGACGTAATGTATAAGAATGAATATGGATCTATTTATGGATTAATAAAAGTCCCAATAGATAGAATAGGTATTTATGTGCCAGGCGGGAAACCTCTGCCCTCTAGTTTGTTAATGGTTGCTGTGCCTGCTCAAATTGCTGGAGTAAAGGATATAATAATAACATCATCGCCTAAGGAAGGAAAAATTAATCCATACATAATATACATAGCAAAAGAATTAGGAATAAAAGAAATCTACAAGGTAGGAGGTATCCAAGCTATAGCTGCTATGGCGTATGGAATTGGAATGAAAAAGGTAGATAAAATTTTTGGGCCAGGCAATCAATATGTAAACGAGGCAAAAAGACAAGTATTTGGTGATGTAGGAATAGACAGCTTAGCCGGTCCGTCTGAAGTTTGTGTAATTGCTGATGAAACAGCAAACAAAGATTACGTATTAAATGATCTTCTTTCCCAATTAGAACACGGAGCTGAATCAAAGGCGTTTTTGGTAACAACTTCTAAACAAATATACGATTTCTGTGAAAAAGAAGGTATTGAGAGATATCTTTATGATGATTTATTTAAGTGTGCAGACAAAGCAAATGAAATTGCACCTGAACATTTAGAAATATTAACAAAAGAACCTGAATTGATCCTATCTTTAATTCGAAACGCGGGTGCGGTTTACTTGGGAGAATACACTCCTGTTCCTGCTGCAGATTATTTTTTAGGGGTAAATCACGTTTTACCAACCGGAAAAGCTTCTAGGTTTTCTTCTGTTCTAAACCTCAATGATTTTGTAAAGTATATGACTGTTGCAAAGGTTGCAAAAGAAGAGTTCTTAAAGGAAAGATATTTAGGCATTCGAATGGCTGAGATAGAAGGAATGTTGCAACATAAAAAGTCTATGGAGGTGAGAAAATGATAAGAAAAACTAATGAGACATATATCAAAATAAACACTTCAAAAGAAATGAATATTGAAACAGGTGATCAGGTTCTTAACCATCTTTTAAAAACACTTTTTTACTATATGGAAAAAAGTGTTGATATTAAGGCAAGATATGACTTAAAACATCACCTTTGGGAAGATGTTGGAATAACCATAGGAGATTTTTTGAAAGAAGAGATAAAAGACACAAAAATTAAAAGGTTTGGAACTTCTATTTTACCCATGGATGATGCACTTATCCTTGTGGCTGTTGATGTTTCAAGAGCTTTCGCTAACATTGAATTAAATATTAAAAACCAAGAAGAAGGTTTTGAGTTAGGAAACTTCAAAGAATTCATTTTGGCTTTATCAAGAACCCTGTCAGCTACAATACATGTAAAACAAATAAATGGAGAAAATGCTCACCATATAATCGAGGCTTGTTTTAAAGCTCTAGGTTCGGCCTTAAAACAAGCTTTAGAAAAAAGTGAAAGAATAGAAAGCACAAATAAGATATATAGGGTATAATCATAAAAAACCAGTTTTTAGCATCTGTATAGAAATAAAACATTTTTAAAAAGCAAAATTTTGATTTTATTCAGGTTATAAGGGTGAAGCCCTTCCCCCAGACTAAAAAAAGGAGGCGAACGAAAATAATCAAAAAAATACCTGCGATAGATCTAATGAATAAAAAGGCTGTAAGACTATATAAAGGGGACAAAAAGTTTGTCAAAGAATACGGAGACCCAGTAATGATTGCAAAGAAACTCTCCCAATTTGTTGATCTCATCCATATAGTAGATCTGGATGGAGCTTTTGAAGGATCTCCACAAAATCTTGAAGTAGTGGAGGAGATAATAAAAGAAACTGGTTTGAAGGTTGAACTTGGGGGTGGATTTAGAACTTACGAAAGTGTAGAAAAAGCATATAAAATAGGTGTAACTTATGTGATTATTGGTACAGCTGCTTTTGATCTTGAGTTTTTAAGAAAAGTTTCAGAAGATTTTAGCAACATAACTATAAGTTTAGATGTAGAAAAAGGAAAATTGAAAACTAAAGGCTGGCTTGAAAATTCTAATAAAAATTTTAAAGAAGCCTTTAATGTGTTTAAACAATATTCCAAAAGGTTTATATACACAGACACCACTAAAGACGGTACTTTAGAAGGAATATCATCATATCTCACTAAATTTTGGAATGATGAAGAAGTGATATATGCTGGTGGCGTTGCAAGCAAAGAAGATATAAAGAGAGTAGAAATAATGGGGTTCGATGGCGTAATAATAGGTAAAGCATTGTACGAAGGAAAAATAAAATTAGAAGATTTGAAGGGAGAGAAAAATGAGCCCAAAGAGAATTATAGCCGCTCTTGATATAAAAGATAGAAAAGTTTCAAAAGGGGTAAAATTTGACAACGTTAAAGAAATAGGGGATCCAGTAGAGTTAGCAAAAAAATACGAAAAAGAAGGAATAGATGAAATTGTACTTTTAGATATAACAGCCTCAAATGAAAAAAGAAAGATAATCAAGGACTTAGTTGAAAAGGTATCCAAAGAGATTTCTGTTCCTTTTACTGTAGGCGGAGGTCTAGCTACAGTAAAAGATATAGTAGAGATAACAGAAAGTGGTGCAGATAAAGTTTTCATAAATACTGCCGCAGTCGAAAATCCTAATTTAATAAGAGAAGCATCACAAATTGTTGGTAGTTCAAAGATTGTGATAGCAATAGATGCAAAAAAGGATAGTACTTCTAATAAATATTTTGTTTACACGAATGGAGGCAAAAAAAAGACTGGTTTAGAGGCAAAAGAATGGGCGAAAAGATGCGAAAATTTGGGCGCAGGGGAATTACTTGTAACTTCTATTGACACAGATGGCATAAGGAAAGGGTATGATTTGGAGTTAATTAAAAGTATAGTAGATAATGTTAAAATTCCGGTCGTTGCGTCAGGTGGAGCAGGAAGTGTTAAAGATTTCTATGATGTTTTTCAAATTGGGGCTGATGGTGCTCTTGCGGCTTCTATTTTTCATTTTGGTGTTTATACACCTCTGACACTAAAAAAGCAGCTAAAGGAGATGGGGATTAATGTTAGAATATAATGAAATTATTGAGAAAATTGATTGGAGTAAAAATAATGGATTAGTGCCAGTAATAATTCAAGATTTAGACGGTACTGTTCTGACATTAGGATATATGAATAAAGAAGCTTTAAATAAAACTTTAGAGACCAATTTAGTCCATTACTATTCTAGAAGTAAAAATAGGATTAGGATGAAAGGAGAAACAAGTGGAAACTATCAAAAAGTCAAAGAAACTTATATAGATTGTGATAATGACACCTTGCTAATTAAAGTTGAACAAATAGGAGCTGCTTGCCATCTAGGTACTAAAAGCTGTTTTAGGAAAATCGAAGAAATAGAGCAACTTCCAGAATCTACTGTTGACTATTCCCTTGACTTTCTAAATGAGTTAAAAGAAACAATTAAAGACAGAAAAAACAATCCAAAAGAAGAATCTTACACAAGTTACCTATTTAAAGAAGGAAAAGAAAAAATATACAAAAAATTTGGAGAAGAAGCAGTAGAAGTCTTAGTTGCACCAAATAGAGAAAGGATTATATACGAGACAGCCGATTTGATTTACCATTTGCTTGTTTTACTTTGCTTTGAAAATATTGAATTTGGAGAAATTGTACAAGAACTCAAAAAAAGGCACAAAGAGGAGGAATAAAAAATAATGAGATTCAATAAAATTTTAAACAGTTTTCCTGAATATAATCCATCTTCAGCAAAATTGTCAAATGATTTGATAGATCTTAGCAAAAATGAAAATCCTTTTGATGTTTCTTATGAGATAAAGCAAATTTTTTACAATAAGATTAATCAAACAAGTTTAAATAGATATCCTGAATTAACTTCTGAGACTATTCGCCAAAAAATAGCAGAATTCTTAAACGATTACTTCAAATCATATAAATTAAATTTAAACAAGAACAACATAGTTGTAGGAAACGGAAGTGATGAATTAATCTCTTATTTGGTAAAGATTTTTGATGGAGAAGAAGTAATTGTTTGTCCACCAACTTTTGAAATGTATGAGTTTTATTCAACACTTCACAATTTGAAGGTCAAAGAAGTTCCTTTGGATCAAAACTTTGAAATAAGAAATTTAGACCAAAAAATTAACGAAAAGGCAAGGCTCATCTTTATCTGCTCCCCCAACAATCCTACAGGTAATATTCAACCAGAGGACGAAATAATAAAGATCCTAGAAAAAGGATTTCCTGTAGTTATAGATGAAGCTTATGCAGATTTTTCAAAAAAAAGCATGATAAAATACTTAGAAAAATATCCAAACTTAATAATACTTCGAACTTTTTCAAAAGCTTTTGGCCTTGCGGGTATAAGAGCAGGAATCTTGATAGCTAACCAAGAAATAGTAAACCAAATCATGAAAATTAAATCACCATACAGTTTCAATATTTTATCTGAGAAAATGGTAGAAACGATAATAGAAAATTATGAAGATGTTTTAAAAACTATAGACTATATTATAGAAGAAAGAAATGCTCTAAGCAAAAAATTAGTTGGATATGCCTTGAAGAGTGATTCTAATTTTTTGCTTATAGATTTGAGTAAAAAAAAAGGATTAACAGCCGAAAAAGCCTATAACTTTTTTCTAGAAAATAAGATAATTGTCAGAAAATATACAGGTGTATTTGAAAACAAAATTAGAGTTACTGTGGGTACTAAAGAAGAAAACCAAAAATTTTTAGACTGCTTCAATAGTCTGCTTGATAAGTACTATTGAAATGGAATTTCTTAAAAACAAGATTTTGAATTTTTAAAAGTTTACTAGGATGGAGTCCTTTCCTTTACTGACCGAAAAAATTGAAGAAATTCATAGTTTAGCAAGGAGTAGAGGGTAAGAGATATATTTGCTATTGATTTTTTTAAAATATAATCGTTAATTAATTATTTGGTTGATTGCCATTTGGTCTCACATGACCATTTATTCCATATTCATCATAGGCATCGAAGAATGTTCTTGCAAAATCGAGACATCTTTGTTAGGAGAGTTTTTTAAAATATTCTATGATATAATAAAATATATTAAGCCTAATTTAACATTTTTATATAGAAAATGTGTGTAAAGCAAGTTTCTTCATGTTTTTTGAAGGTGGTGAATGGACAAATGGAAAGAAAGTTTCTTTTTATATTTCTTATATTTTTCTTTATTTCTGAAATCTTTCTAGCAAACGATATTGAAAACAAAAATATTTCAAGTTACATGATGAGTTTAGAATATTTAAAAAACAAATCATTCCAAGAAAAGGATACTTCTTTGATGATTACATTTTCGCATATTTTTATAGACTACGATTACTGCTTTCTTACAATACCACCTTTGATAACTTGTGGAGTTGGTTATTATACAGGTAATGAAAAATTAATTGAAGTATCTCAAGACGCCTTTCTTTCTTCAGTGATCAGCGGAGGAATAACTTTGTTGACAAAAATTTTAGTAGGTAGAGAAAGACCGAATAGAGGAAACGATCCTTTCTCATTCAAACTTCTTGGTCCACTTAGTGAAGGTTCAGCCTACGCTTCGTTTCCTTCTGGGCATGCTGCCTTATCTTGGGCTTTGTATACTCCTTATGCTGAAGAGTATAGTAGATGGATATATTTAATTCCAACAACCGTCTCTCTTTCACGAGTATATTTTGGAGAACATTGGCCTATGGATGTATTTGTGGGTTCTGTTATTGGTTATTTTATAGCCGTAAACATAGATGAAATTACCAGTGAATTATTTTAGATTATTTTTTTGCTTAAATACTTTCTTACTAAAAAATAAAAAATTTTAAACATAATTGAAGTTGAGTTGATTATATGGGTGAAAACCCTCGCATAATCTTATGCATTAAAGGAAATACTTTGGGTTTACCCACATAAATAGAAATTAAAGTTTACAAAAATCACTGATAAAATAATCTAGGAGTGAAAACTTAATGAGAGAAATTGCCTATAAGCCAATTGGAATACTGCATTCTCCCTTCAAAGATCCAGTAGGAACCCCGATACAACCCTCTGCGGTTGCAGGTATTAGTGCAACTGTAGAAATTTTCCCAGAATATGAAGAAGGATTAAAAGATTTAGAAGGATTTTCTCATATCATATTATTGTATCATTTTCACTTATCAAAACCTTATAAACTAACAGTAAAACCTTTCATGGATGAAAATTATCATGGTGTATTTGCAACACGTAGTCCAAGTAGACCCAATCCGATAGGTATATCAACGGTTAGATTATTAAAAATTGAAAAGAATGTACTTTACATTCAAAATGTGGATATTTTGGATGAGACACCAGTTTTAGACATAAAGCCGTATGTACCTGAATTCGACAGAAATGAAGAGATAAAAATAGGGTGGCTTGAAAATAACATTCATAAACTTGGATGGACAAGAGATGATGGTAGGTTTGGCGAATAAAAGAATTGATAAAGTGAGTATTAACACAAATAAACTTATTAAATTCTGTTCTTCCTAAAGATCATAGCAGACTTCCGAATTTTTTTATAAATCTTTCTTTAACGAATTGTGCAACTATCAAATACGCCAGAAGAGTAAATAGCAAAATTAAGAAATATATTCCTGGTAAAGGTACAAAACCAAGACTCTCTCCGACTGATGTAAACGGAATAATTGTTCCTAGTGTAACTCCGAGCGATGTGAAAAGCATAAGCGGCCATGAAGCAATACTTTGAATAAAAGGTATTTTTTCTGTTCTAAGCATGTGTACAATCATAGTTTGTGTCCATAAACTTTCTACAAACCAGCCAGTTTGAAATAGCGATACAAATTGAGGTTTTAAAGTTTCTGGTAATAAAAAATAAGAGTTACCGATTATTTTCGGACCTACTAAAAAGAACATTAAAGTATATGTGGTGATATCAAAGATCGAACTTATAGGTCCAAACCATATCATAAAGCTGCTTATCTTGGTAGCATCCCATTTTCTTGGCTTTTTTATATATTCTTTATCCAATTTATCCCAAGGTA
>NZ_DAOPSE010000003.1:0-88084 GCF_035349255.1 Defluviitoga sp.
TAAAAAGTGGCGACCTTCAGTTTGACTATGTTTTCACAGAAAAACCTTTTGATGGATTTAGTTTAGCTATGAAAGGCATAGAAAAAGGATATAGAAAGTTGGTTTCTGTAGGGGGAGACGGTACTTTAAATGAAATTGTCAATGCAATTTTAAGACAAAATTTTGTGGAACCATCTGAAATTGCAGTAGGTTCAATAGGTACTGGTCGAGGGAATGATTGGCGTAAAACAATAGGTATTCCCGAAGATTACAATGAGGCTGTAAACATTTTAAAAAAAGAAAAGTATATTTTTCAAGATGTTGGTAAGGTCAGATATATACAAAAAGGAAAAGAAAAAGAAAGATTTTTCATAAATGTTGCTGGAATGGGTTTTGATGCAGAGGTTACTTATAAAGCAAATAAAAAAAGGGGAAGATTCGCTACAAGTCTCTCCTATTCTATGAATCTTCTTAAAACTTTATTTTCATACCGACCTACGAATGTACAAATAATTGCCGATGAAAAAATAGTCTTTGAAAATATGGCATTAACCTTAAATGTTGGCATATGTAAATACAGCGGTGGTGGCATGATGTTTACACCTAATGCTGTTTATGATGATGGACTTTTCGATTTGACGGTAGTTGAAGATGTATCAATTTTTGTAATTTTAAAAAACTTAAGAAAAATATACAATGGATCTTTCATAAAAAATCCTTCTGTGAAAACTTTTAGAGCAAGGACTATAAAAATCTTTTCGCAAGAAAAATTGTACTTAGAAGTTGATGGAGAATCTCTGGGACATGCACCATTTCATTTTGAAATTTTGCCCCAAACCCTTAAGGTTATTGTTGGTTAATTTTTTATCCAAAAACTATACCAATTAAGGCTGTTGCTATAATGATTACTATTGGATTCACATCTGTAAACACTAACAGCAATAAAACTATTACAAAAATCAACAAATTAATTAAGGAGGTAATATTTGTAATACCTATTGTAAAACCTGATCCCAGGATTAACCCTATAACTGCTGGTGCTAAAAATTTAAGTATATTTTGTGGTGTGTTACCAGTCCCATTTTTAAAAAAAGCGGCAATTAGGAGTCCTACAATTAAAGAAGGTGAAATAACTCCTAAAGTTGCAACTACAGAGCCAAGAACACCATAAACCTTATAGCCAACATAAGTGGCACTATTAACAGATATGGAACCAGGGGTTACTTCAGCTATTGCCACTAAATTTAAAAATTCTTCAATACTCATCCAATTATTCTTTACTAGATGTTCTTGAATAAGTGGAATTATCACATATCCCCCACCAAATCCAAATAATCCTATTTCAAAAAATGTACCAAATAATTTTAGTAAAGTAAGCATGGTTAAAATCCTTTCTTTCTAGTAGTTAATTATTTCTTTTATTAAATCTGCTTGATAAGGTACCGATTATAAAAGCTCCAGCAATTATATAAATAGGATTTACATTGAAAACAGTCGTCAAGAAGAAAGAAGTTAAAAAAATTATAAATAAAATTGTTGACCAATTGATACTTTTTGAAAGACTGAAAGCTGCGTATAGAATAAACGCAGCAACAGCGGGTCTTATTCCACTAAAGGCTTTTTCTAAAAGAGCTAATTCTCCCAAATTTGTAAGAGCAAGAGCAATTAATAAAATAATAACAAAAGAAGGTAAAATAACGCCTAAGGCAGAAACTATGGCTCCTAAGACACCTTCTATATTATATCCTAATAAAATGGATAAATTTACCGAGACAGATCCAGGTATTGCTTGGGTTAGTGAAACCGTTTGTGTAAACTTCTCCTTTTCTAACCATTTATTGTTATCAACTATTTCCTTTTCCATCAGTGGAATCATAGCGTAACCTCCGCCAAAAGTGAAAAGGCCTATTTTCAAAAAAGTAAAGAACATGCTAAATAATTTATTTTTTTCTTTCTCTTTTGTCATTGAATCGTCCCCTAACATTCATAGTATAGTAATTTTTTATATAAAAAAAAGGGGATAAATAATATAAAACCCCATTGAAAATAATCATACTTTTTAAACTTAATTAAATTAGTTGGAATGAAATTGTTATTATAAATTTAATTCAGTATAAAATTTGAAGTAGTCAGCTCTAATTAAACTTTCTCTAAATTCTACAAATCTATCATCCGAGTCATAAGTATATCGCGTTGTTTGAAAGAGAGGCACATTTTCTTCTACTTCCAATAACTTTTGAGCTTCTAAAGAAGGTAAGACAGGTTCTAAATATTCTTTTGCCCTGACACATCGGATTCCTTCTCTTTCCAGTAAATCATACAAAGATTTAGTTTGAAGAAGTTTTTTGTTATCTATTTTTTTAAGATAATCGCATGGTATATAAGAAGTTTCCAAAATTAGAGGGATTTCTCCTACCATCCCGATCCTTGTTATCTCCCATAATTCCAAATGTTCAAATTTTTCAACATCTCCTAATCCTTCAACTTTATTAATAGAAATTAATTTCGTTTTAGAGTTATCTACTTTTGTAGCTATACTTCTACCAAAACTATAAAATTTAAGTAAACTTTGTTCCCACAACAAAGATTGAACCTTATAACCACGTCCTGGATAACTTTTTATTGTTCCTTGATGTTTTAACACTTCTAAAACTTTTCTTATTGTGGTTCTTGTTACATGAAATTCTTCTGCCAATTCGTTTTCTGAAGGAAGATATGAGTTAAGGGGATACTCTCCTTCATATATTCGAGAAGTAATTTCATCTGCAATAATTTTATAAATAGGTACTTTATTATTCGCCATTGTTCCATACCTCTAAAATTAATAAATTTTACTATATACAAATTTGTCTACACAAGCTTGTGTAGACAAATTATATCAAACTATTAAAAAATAATCAATATTATTCACCTTAAGTTTTGTTAATTTTGAATTACATTTTAGAAACAAACTAACTGTTATTATTAAATTAAAAATTGATAAAACAAAAAACATCTCATCAACACTTATTTATTTTGTATAAAGGTGTGCAATATTTGTTGCTGCAAAGGAGTAAGGTTTTGTTTTGCAGTCATAGCCAAGTCCTTTTACGTAGCCAGTTAGAGAATTAAAGATTTCTTTAGATTTCCCGTTCAATCCTATATCCAAATGTATTTCAGGTTTTTTCAATTTTAGCTCTTCTTCAATATATTTTGCTGTTTCTAAACTTAGTTCTGTTTCTTTAATAAGCCTGGTATACATATCATATTTTTTGTTTTCTTTGGTAAGATAATAAAAATAAGTACCTCCACTCCCTATTTTATAAATAACAATAGCTGTTGCGAACACAACATTTCCATTTCTAGAATGGCTGTCAGTCCCAACCCATATTTTTACTTCTTCTTTGGCTGAAAATTTTCTAATGAAATCAGGCATTTCTAATGATTCTACAAAACCCAACGTCGGATTTTTTAATCTGAAGTTAAAATCCCCCTTTTCCTTTTTTACTATTATACAACAAAATACTTATTTTGCAACATTTATATCATTTTTTATAGCAATCATTTTAATAAAAAATTGCCTAATCTCTTTGCGATGTATTATGGATTTGATGAGTACAATAGGTGCGTTTCAAATTTTCTTCTTATACTTTGAAAAATAAAAAATCTAAACATGGTAAAATATAATCGATAAATATTATTATAAAGAAAAAGATAAAATATATTTGGTAAGATAAAAAGTATTTTAACCTTTAAAATAATTATCAATGCCTCTATAAGCCGTGACAACAAATATTCTTTAGAGTTTTATGACATTATTATCGATAGTATCAACTTGATTTGGAGGTGTATACTTGCAAAAAACATACAAAGCATATATAAACTTGTTTTTAGTCACTCTAATATGGGGAAGTACATTCCCACTTCATAAAGCTGTTTTAACTGATGAATATACATTTCCATATTTGTTTATTAGATTTGCGATAGCAGGAATTGTTTCTTTAATCATTTGGAGAAAACAGTCTTTTAAATATGGTATGATACTTGGAGTAATTCTGGGATTGGGCCATGCACTTCAAACTTACGGAATTAATTTTACAGATGCTTCTAAAAGTGGGTTTATCACATCCTTATACATTCCCTTTACTCCAATAATTTCTTTTTTAATTGAAAGAGAAAAACCTAATTTAGTTCAATGGATATGTTTTCCTTTGTCTTTACTTGGTTCTTATATGCTTTTTGGAGGTATTCATGGATTTAATATTGGTGATTTCTTAACCTTCATAGGGGCTATTTTATTTGCATTTCATATTGTGTTAATAACAAAATTTTCTAAAATAGTTCAAGAAACCTCACTCTTAGCTTATCAATTTATTTTTGCGGCTTTAGTTAATTTGTTACTTTCCTTTAGTTCTAATTGGAAATTGACACAACCTATTATTGTAACCACATTATACACATCTATAATTGCGACAGTCCTAGTAAATTTTGTTCAGGTTAAATATCAAAAAGTTGTTGGTTCTAATTCAACAGTTCTTATTTTTATTGGGGAACCTATTTTTGCTTCATTATTTTCTTTTATCTTTCTTAAAGAAAAATTTACAACTTTTCAATTAATAGGTGCAATTCTAATGATATTAGTTATCCTTTTAACTTCTTTTTCTGACAAAATTATAAATCGTTTAGTAAAACCTGTGAGTAAAATAGAACAAAACAATAAACGTTAGGGTATAGAAAGAGGTGAATTTCAGATGAAATATATTGATATCAGGAGTGATACAGTAACTCAACCTACTCAAGAAATGAGAGAAGCAATGTATAAGGCAGAAGTTGGCGATGATGTATACGATGAAGATCCAACAGCTAAAAAGTTAGAAGATTATGCGGCTAAAATCGTGGGAAAAGAAGCTGCACTATTTGTTCCTAGTGGCACTTTTGGAAACCAACTTTGCATTTTTACGCACTGTGAGAGAGGTAATGAAGTTATTCTAGATGATAGTTGCCATATAGTAATTCACGAAGTAGGTGCTTCATCAGTAATAGCTGGAGTTCAATTAAGAACCCTTAAGAGCGATAAGGGAGTTATGTCTCCTCAAGAAATTAGAAGTAAAATTAGAAAAGGTGAACAAGACATTCATTTTCCTTCAACTGGGTTAATATGTCTAGAAAATGCCCATTCAAATGGCAGAGTCATCCCTCTTGAAAATATGAAAGAGATATATGAAATAGCAAAAGAAAACAATATTCCTGTTCACCTGGATGGAGCAAGGGTATTTAATGCTGCAACTTATTTAAATATTGATCCTAAAGAAATTACTAATTACTGTGATTCTATAATGTTCTGCTTGTCTAAGGGTTTATGCGCTCCTGTTGGCTCCATAATCGCTGGTAGTAAAATGTTTGTGGAAAAGGCAAAGAAAAGGAGAAAGTTGATGGGCGGAGGGATGAGACAGGTAGGTTTCTTAGCTGCAGCAGGATTAATCGCTCTTGAGAAAATGAGAGGCCGATTGTATGAAGATCATCAAAATGCAAAGTACTTAGGAAATGAATTAAGTAAAATTCCACAAGTATCGGTAAATTTAGATGATATCCAAATCAATATGGTGTTTTTTACTTTAGATATTGGTAACGCAGATGAGATAGTGAGCTTCTTTTTAGATAAAGGTATAAAAATTAACGCTCCTGAAAACGGCATGTTCAGATTTGTAACAAATTATTGGGTTTCCAAAGAAGACATTGATTATGTGATTAAAACCCTAAAAGATTTTTTATCTTTAAAAGTGAGATGAAAATAAATGGAAAAAAAGAAAGCAGTTGCTTTACGATATAAAAGGGGAGTAGATAATGCACCAAAAGTAGTAGCAAAAGGTATGAATCTTATAGCCCAAAGAATTCTGGAGATTGCTGAAAAAGAAAATATACCTATTATTAAGAATGAAAAAGCGGTAGAAGATTTCTATGCTCTTGATTTAAATGATGAAATACCACCCGAACTTTATGAAATAGCTGCTGAAATCATAGCTTTTGTCTATAAATTGGACCGACAATATATCTAAAAATATCTAAAATAATTTTTTACTCATAAACTCTAAAGAGAGTGCTACCTGACCCGCTCATAAGAGCAAAAATAGTGCCTTCTTCTTTTTCTAAAACTAATTTTTGTAATTCTAACTGTGGGAAAATCCTAAAAGCAACTTGTTCAAAAACGTTGAAGGCATTTTCTTTAGCACCTTCAGCGTTTTTGTTTTTTAATGCATCGTATAGAAGATAGGGATTTCCGTGATGCTTTATTTCTTTCCATTGTTGATCTAAGAGTTCATACATCTTTTTAGTTTCTAATTTCGCTGACATGGGATATATTTCTATCTTAATCTCCAATGGCTCCAAGAACTCTAATATCTCTCCTCTTCCTCTTCCTATCGCTGTCCCTCCTCTTAATAGAAAAGGAACATCACTTCCTATTTTTTTGGCTATTTCAAAAATATCTTCTTCTGGTATATTAAAATTTTTAGACAGAAAATTTAATAAGGCGGCGGAATCAGCACTTCCACCGCCTAATCCTCCTCCTACTGGAAGTTTTTTAATTAATTTTATTTTTAAGTTAAAATCATGAATGCCTGTTTGACTTTTAAACACTTCTATAGTTTTCTTTAAAATGTTTGCTTCCCATGGTATAGACAATTTTGGCTGACTCTCAAATAATTCTTTTTCAGCAAAATCTACAAAAATAATATCATGTTCTTTTATAGATTGAAAAAGTGTTAATATGTCATGATAACCGTCGCTTCTTTTTCTTAGCACATCGAGATAAAGATTAACTTTTCCGTAAGCTTTTAAAACCATGGCTAAATCTTCTCCAATATTGTTGTTTGAAAAAATTTATTTTATTACATATTTAAAATACATTCCAGCCAATGGAGGCAAGGTCAAGATAACGGATTGTTCTCTTCCATGCATGGGAACATCTTGTGAATAAACTTCTCTGGGATTATCAACCCCACTGCCATAGTATTCTTTCCAATCACTATTTAATATTTCTTGATAAACACCCTTTTTTGGAACTCCTATCCGATAATTTTCTCTTGGCACAGGAGTGAAATTAAAAACGCAAACCATTATCTCTTCAACATTTTTAGATTTTCTTATAAATGAAATAACACTGTTATCAGTATCATTGAAATCTATCCATTCAAAGCCATCATAACTATGATCTACTTCAAAAAGAGATTTGTGATCTTTATAAATTTTATTTAAATCTTTTAAAAATAAGCTAATTTTCTGATGGGGTTCGTATTGTAGCAAATGCCAATCTAAACTATGTAAACAATCCCATTCCTTTCTTTGAGCAATTTCAGAACCCATAAAAAGTAACTTCTTACCAGGATGAGCATACATATAAGAATAAAATAACCTGAGATTAGCAAATTTTTGCCAATCATCTCCCGGCATTTTTTCTAAAAGAGACCTTTTTCCATGAACCACTTCATCATGCGATATAGAAAGTATAAAATTTTCTGAAAAGGCATAAAGTAATGAAAAAGTTAGATCATTTTGATGATATTTTCTAAATATAGGATCTTTGCTGAAATATCGTAAAGTGTCATTCATCCATCCCATATTCCATTTATAAGAAAAGCCCAACCCACCAAAATGAACAGGCTTTGTTATTCCTGGGAAGGCTGTAGATTCTTCTGCTATTGTTAATATTCCTGGAAAATACTGGTAAGTAACTGTATTCAGATGCTTTAAAAAATCGATTGCTTCTAAATTTTCTCTTCCTCCATATTTATTAGGAATCCACTCACCATCTTTTCTGCTATAATCTAAATAAATCATCGAAGCAACAGCATCTACCCTTAATCCATCTACATGATATTTTTCGAGCCAAAACAAAGCGTTTGATAACAAAAAGTTTTTCACTTCATGTCTTCCATAATTAAAGATATATGTTCCCCAATCTTTATGTTCTCCAAGTCTAGGATCCAGATGTTCATACAAAGCAGTTCCATCAAATCTACCTAAAGCAAATGCATCTTTTGGAAAATGTCCAGGAACCCAATCTACAAAAACTCCTATACCATTTTGATGCATAACGTCAACAAAATACATGAAATCTTCAGGTTTGCCAAATCGGCTTGTGGGAGCAAAATATCCAGTCACTTGATAACCCCACGAAATGTCTAAAGGATGTTCAGCTATCGGAAGCAATTCGATATGTGTAAAATTATGTTGTTTAACATGTTTTACCAATTTATCAGCTAACTCTCTATAAGTTAAAAACTCATTTCCATCTTTTCGAGCCCATGATCCCAAATGAACTTCATAAATAGTCATTGGTTCTTCAAACCAATTCACGTCTTTTCTTTGTTCCATCCACTTCTTATCTTGCCACTTATGCTTGTCATTTACATCGTAGACTATCGCAGCTGTGTTGGGTCGAACTTCAAAATAGGTCCCATATGGATCCGTTTTTATAAGTAATTCTCCACTTTGAGTTTTAATTTCAAATTTGTACAAATCTCCTTCCACTACACCCGGAATGAAAATTTCCCAAATTCCAGATGATCCAAGCACCCTCATTTGGTGAACTCTACCATCCCAATTATTAAAATTGCCCACAACACTAACCCTTTTAGCATTTGGGGCCCATGTCGCAAATAACACCCCATTGACACCTTTTATTTGCAGAGGATGTGCACCTAATTTTTCGTAAATTTTATAGTGGTTTCCCTCGTTAAACAAATATCTATCGTATTCAGAAATAACGGGCAAAAAAGAATAAGGATCCATAGTTCTCCATTTATTACCATCTTTAGACACATATTCAAATTCATAATCAAAAAATTCTTCACCTTCTATCTTCTTTTCAAAAAGCCCATTAGGATGTATTTTATCTAACTTGATTTTTTTCTCTTTAGCCAACAAATATGCTTCTTCCGCAAAAGGTTGTATAGTTCTTACTACTAAATTTTTTTCGTTTAATTTTCTTAAACCAAGATAGATAAAAGGATCATGGCACTCTGCATTTATTAACATTTTAATCTCATCGTCTGTTAATATTGGCATGGGATCACTCTCCTTCTTTAAAAATATAGTAAACTCCATTTTCTTGTACAATTTTTCCCTCTATTTCCATTTTCATTATTGTTGATAAAATTAAGGATACATCATCGCTTAAAGAATCACAAATTAAATCTAAATTATCCTTTCCATCAGCTATTAATTTAAGTATATTTTGTTCTATAAAAGAACTTTTATCTTTTGATGTATTAGCAGTGTTAACAAAACCGTTGTTTATTCCAAATATTTCTCTGAGTTGTTCAGAAGAAATAATAGGAGTAGCTCCATTATATATTAAGTAATTCGTTCCGTAAGAATTTAAGCGGGTAATATCCCCAGGTACTGCCAAAACTTCTCTTCCGTAGTCAAGAGCATATCTAGCAGTAATAAGCGAACCACTTTTTTTTGAAGCTTCCACTACAATTGTTTTTTCTGAAAGTCCTGCTATTATTCTATTTCTATAAGGGAATGTGTATTTTGCCGGATGAGTCCCGGGAAAGTATTCTGAAATAACTAATCCTTCATTTTTTATTTTAGTGTATAAATTCTCATTTGATTTAGGGTAAATTATATCTATTCCATTTCCTAAAACAGCGATTGTTTTTTTTGAATTCAAATGTGCAATGGAATCTATACCATAAGCCAATCCACTGACAACAGTATAACTGTCGAGTGTATGAGCTATCTTCTCACAAATCATTTTCCCATAACTAGTTGGTTTTCGAGTTCCAACGATCGAAACTTTTTTACTTTTCATTAAAGAAATATCGCCTAAATAGTAAATAACAACGGGAGGATCGTTTGTTTCTTTTAGGAGATCTGGATATGCTTCATCCCAATAAGTCAAAATTTTTAAATCTTTTACATTGTTCAATTTTTTTAAAATAGCTCTCTTTTTTTCTTCAAAATCTTCTTTAAAAACTATAGGTAATCTTTCAGTATCTACAAGTTCTATTAATTCTTGATTGGTTTTCTTATATGCCTCTTTGAGAGTTATCATATCTAAAACGTTCAGTTTGAAGTCCTCCTCCTTAAAAGATTTTTATAGATACTTTATCCCTTTCTGTCGTTAATACTTTTTCTAACTCTAATAACGCGACCATTTCTCGCAAAACATTTTCGGAAGTGAATTTAACTAAATCATATCCTTGAATTACATTAAAAGGATATGCAACAGGATCATTGACTCTATATTGAACAATGTCTTCGATACTTATGATATTTTGGCCTCCTGTAATCATTAGAGCTTCTTTGTCAACGTATACATAAGAAGTGATTCTGCCAAAGCTTGTGGTTCTAAATCCGATCTCAATCTTATTTATTGATCTGACATCTACGAGAACGTGAGATTGAAAAGGATATGGTAGATGTCCATGGATGCCAGGGCCAGTTGTCAAAGAATATACACCAAAAGTTTTAACTAACGCCACTTCAGTAGGATATCGACAATTCTTTCTGGATACTTTTCAAAATCAAATTCGTAATTTTCAAAAATTTATTTAATTGTATCTAAGAATATTGGGGGATGAATCACTAAATTCCTTCCGCCGTTCTTTCTAAAAATTAAAGAAATCAGTTGAGCTTCTTTATTTCTATTTCCATATCCTATATACATTTGCTGAGGTTCAAGATTGTTTCTTTCTAAGATAATAAAAACGTCTGATAAAATTGCTGGGTGTATTACAAAACAACCCAAGCTTTTATTTTTTAAAAGATATTTAGCAGCGTAGAAAAAATCTTCTAACAACGCTAAGTTATCTGCAGATCTAGCCATTCTTCTGTCTTCTCGCTCACTTTTTAATCCATCAAAATAATGTGGAGGATTTGAGATAACTAAATCAGCAAATTCGGTGTTGAAAAATTTTTTTACATCTTTAACGTTTAAATTATAAAACTCAACATTTTTATTACAATTGATTTGCTTATTATTTAAAGACCATGCAAATAATTCTTCTTGAACTTCAATACCATAAATTTGACTACTTTCTGTTAATTTTGATAAAGCTAAACAAACATGTCCAACACCACTGCCTAGCTCTACAATTCTATATCCATTTTTAGCTGGACATGTTGCCAATAAAAAAACACTTGCATGAGTTGGAAGGTGAGATTTATTAGGAGAATAAATATTTAGACTTCTGTAAACTTCATCTATTTTCTTGACTCTATTTTCAAACTCTAATGCATCCATGAAAACACACTCCAAGATATAAATTGATAAAAATTAAACTCTTTTTTTTTTTACATATAACAATTCCCGATATTATTAACAATTATTAAGTAATTATAACACAAAATTAGTATTGTTTCTAGAAATTTTTAACATTAATATTTTCAATCAGTGTTAATTGTTTATATCTTTTAGAAAAAATTGTTTCTTAAAGTGAGGATTTCGAATTTGGAAACATGGCAGAAAGGTACAATCCCCCAATTTGTGTTCTGATAAAATGAAGACAAATTCTTAAGTTTTAATAGTTGTTTAGGGGGGTAGGACACACCTCCATCACCTCGATTAAAATCCAGAGATTCAAATATAATTTAGATTAGATTCAACTTTGAAGTGATCGAATATCTAATTAGAATATAAATTCTATAATAAATTAAATAAATGTTATAATAATGTTTGAGAAGAAAATTAATAAATAGGCACTTTAGATATGAAGATTTTTGAAAAATAAGATTTTGAATTTATAAATGCATGTTTTAAAATTTCTAAAGTGACCAAATCAATAAAATATAGGAGGTAATCATGTCTGACAAAAACAAATACAAAATACTTGTAACCGGTGGGGCTGGGTTTATTGGTTCAAATTTAGTCGATAGATTAGTAGAAGAAGGCCATTCAGTAGTGGTAGTGGACGATCTTTCAACTGGTAAGATAAATTTGTTGTCTCCTTTAGCTTTATTTTATCATCAAGATATTAGGGACTACAAAGTCCTAGAAATCATTTTTGAAACTCATCATTTTGACTATGTTTTTCATCTAGCAGCTCAAATTTCTGTACCAGAATCTGTCGATAACCCAAAAAAAGATGCAGAAATAAACATTATGGGTACTTTAAATATATTGTCCTTATCTTCTAAATATGGAGTTAAAAAGATAATATTTTCTTCATCTGGTGGAGCAATCTATGGGGAGAATGCTCCTATACCTACAACGGAAGATTTTTGTCCAAATCCAATAAGTCCATACGCTATTTCCAAATTAGCTTGTGAACATTACATAAAATTTTTTTCAAAAGAATTTTCACTGAATTATACAATATTAAGATATTCTAATGTTTATGGGCCTAAACAAACTCCTAAAGGCGAAGCAGGTGTAGTTGCAATATTCACAGAAAACATGCTAAAGAACCAAGAAGTTGAAATCTACGGAAATGGGGAACAGATAAGAGATTTTATTCATGTTTATGACGTTGTCGAAGCTAACATTTTATCCATAAACAATGCTGATAACGAAATATTAAATATCTCATGTAATGAAGCAACAAGTATAAACGAGCTTTTTAAAATAATGAAAGAAGAAACTAACTACAAAAAATCTCCTATATATCAACCGAAAAGGCCTGGAGATTTAGAGGTAAGTGTGCTTTCAAATGAAAAAGCCAAACGGATTTTAAACTGGCAACCTTCATTCAATTTAAAAGAAGGAGTGAAAAATACTATTGAATGGTATAGAACCTCTGTATGAAAAAATACGCCCCAAAAACATTGATGAAATTTTAGGAAATGAGAAATTGAAAGAAGTACTCAAGACCTGGGTAAAAAATAAAAAAGTTAGGTCTTTTATCATATATGGGGAACCCGGAACAGGTAAATCTACCATTGTTAAAGCTTTACTAAACGAAATTAAAGACTTTTATGATATATATACTATTTCAGGTGCTCTAGAGGGTAAGAAAACTATTAAAAGTATAATTGAAAAAGAAGATAATCTTTTTTCTAAGCCAAAACTTTTATTTGTTGATGAAATTCACAGATTAAACAAAGCTGAACAAGATACACTTTTATTAAGTATTGAAACAGGAGCTCTTACTCTAATTGGAGCTACAACAGAAAACCCCGCTATAAGCATAAATCCCTCATTGCTTTCTAGGGTTTTAATCTTTAAAACACAGGAATTATCGGAAAAAGATTATGAAATGTTATTTGAAAGAATTAAAGATTATTACAAAGATATAAATATAACCGATGAGGCAAAAAAGGCTCTTGTGGATTATGCTGGAAAAGACCTTCGAAGAATAATCAATTTAATAGAAACTGCTAAGGAAGCTTCTATAAACGAAATAGATCTACAATTTCTCTCTGATTTTACAGGTTTTAAATTAAGCTATAATAAAGATGCAAAATATAGTTTTATTTCTGCATACATTAAAAGTGTGAGGGGAAGTGATCCAGATGCTGCCATTTTGTATCTTGCTTATATGCTTGAAAGTGGAGAAGATCCACTATATATAGCTAGAAGAATGGTTATTCTTGCTGCAGAAGATGTTGGTCTTGCAGATCCAAACGCTCTAAACATTGCTGTATCAGCAATGATAGCTACGGAGCATATTGGTTATCCAGAATGTTATCTTCCCTTATCTGAAGCAACTTTATATTTATGTGCTTGCCCAAAATCCAATTCTGCTTACTTAGCTTATTCAAAGGCTAAAGATTTCATAAACAAAACTAACTTTGAACTCCCTAAAAAATTAATTAATCCACTCAATAAAAAAATGGTAAAGCAGGGATTTGGCGTTGATTATAAATATCCGCATGATTATGGAGGTTTTGTTAGAGAAAGTTACATGCCAGAAAATTACGAAAAAATCCAATTTTTTTACCCGAAAGAGGTTGGCTATGAAAAAAAGATAAAGGAAAGATTAGTTCAACTATGGAAAGATCAAAAAAAATATTTTTGAAAAATGATTTTACCTTTTAACTTAAATTAGTTTAACTAAAATTTTTTTAATTTATAAGAACCAATAGTTGTTAGTTACTTGCTTTTTAATTTGTCTGTTTTTACTTGTAATATTGGATTATATCGTAGTCTACAGACATTTTGAATGATATGACTATATAATTTAACTTATTTACTTGACAACCTAAAGAAAAATGTATTATAATAGTAACGGTTTATGTGAATATCTAAAGTAAACTAAATTAAAATGTCTTAATAGAAACAGCTTTTTTAGTAATATAAAAAATAATAAAGGTATTTTAATCAAAGATTTTTTTCTTTAATCTTATTAAATATTTTTACATGAACAGTAAATTTTATAAAATAATATAATAACTATGTATTATTTGTGAGAAAGTTTTAATTTTATAATAGTTTTTTGCATAAATACCCAAGGATACTATGAAGTTTGGGTAAAGGGGATAAAAAGTCTTTTGAAATAAATTTCTTTATAACTACATATATCAAAAAGTTAATTTCAAAAGACAGAAGAAATACAATTTTAAAAGGAGGGATTCTATGAAAAAAGTGAATACTGTGCTAGTCGTGTTGATGTGTGTGCTCTCTGCTTTAATTTTTGCAGAGAAGGGGCCTATGCCAGATAAGGTATATTTTGATGTAAGAATGCAAGAAGATATTGCTATCCAAGATGTCGCAGCTGGTAACGTCGATGTATTCCTTACCTCGGTAGATGCACCCCTAGTTTATTCCTTGCCAAAATCCACTCTAGACAAACTAGATGTTTACTCGATTCCATCCGGTTCTTGGTCCTTGCTATTTAATCCAGTTCCAAATGAGGCACCATATACAGTAAACGTTGGAGGTAAAGAATACTTCAATCCTTTGGCAATTCGAGAAGTTAGATTTGCAATGAACTTTCTAATAAACAAACAATACATTGTTGATGAAATTCAACAAGGTGCCGGAGGAGTAATGCATGTAATGGCTACTCCAGGGCAACCAGGCACTGAACCATATGTTCAGCTGGCCGCAAAAATGGGTTTTACACCTGAAGGAAACGAGGATTTAGCCCTCGAAATGATCGAAAAAGCTATGAACGAAGCAGCTAATCTTCCAGAAAACAAGGGTAGATTGGTTAAGAGTGGTCAATGGTGGACCTTTGACGGAGAACCAGTCACATTAAAGTTCTTGATTCGTGTAGATGACCCTGAAGGAAGGCTTAAAGCTGGAAGATACATTGCAGATCAGATAGAAAAAGCTGGAATAAAAGTAGATAGATTAGAAAGAGATAGAACTGCAATACAGATCGCTTATTATTCAAATCCTGCCGATCTTGAATGGCATATCTACACTGAAGGATGGGGCGCAGGAGCCACTAGAAAGTATTGGCATCATATTGTTTGTCAAATGTATGCACCTTGGTATGCTAACATGCCTGGTGGTCAGGAACCAACCCACTGGAATTATGTACAAGACGAAATCGATTATCTTACTCAAAAGGTTTACACGGGACAATTTAAAACAGAAGAAGAATACTGGGATGCTATTCTAAGAGCTACAGAACTTGGATTAGAAGATGCTGTAAGAATTTACATTTCATATCAAGATCAATTCTTCCTAGCCAACAAAGATCGCTTCAATAGAAGAATGGTGTATGGCTTAGGAGATGGCTTAAATGAATGGTCTATACTTACAGCAGATACAAAGGATAGAATACTAAGAGTTACTCAACATTCTGCGTTAGGTGCTCTATTTATGAGTGCATGGGATCCTGTAGGAACGAGTGGATTCAATGATGTTTTCTCTATCAATATTGCTGCACCGATGTATGAACGTGGAATGTTTGAAAGTCCGGCATCGGCTGATATTATACCAGCGACTGTAATACCAAGACTTGAAACTTTAGAGACAAAATTTGACGTAGATGAAAACGGTGAACTTGTTGGTTTAATTGAAGTACCCGAAGATGCCATAAAAGTTGATCTTGATACAAAAAAATGGGTCCCTGTTGGTCCTGGGAAAAAATCTATAAGTGTATGTACGTATGATTTAATACATAGCGTTTGGAATCATGGAATCTCAATAAGCTTAACCGATTATATGTATGCTCCCGCTTACGCCTGGGATTTATCAGTAGATTCTGGTTCTGGAGATACCAGATATGATCCTACTTATTCAGCTTCTGCAAAACCAGGTTTAGAGGTAGAAGTTGCTAGAAAAGTTAATCCAGATGGTTCTATAACTGTTTGGTTTAACTATAACTTCCCTGTTGATGAAATGTATCTAGCATCTTGGGGAGCACCAGGTTGGTCAGTTTCTCAATCAGGGCAACCTATAGGAGTATCTTGGGAGATCGTCGAAGCTCTAACTAGGTTAGTCGAGCATGGAGGAGTTTCGGGAAGAGAGTACACGTTCTCAGCTACTGCTGTTAAGGGAAATGTCTATGAAGTCGATGTTATTGAACCCGTATGTGTTGGAGATATAAAAGCTGAACTTCAAAAGATGATTAACGAAAAATACGTTCCTGTCTATATTAAAGACCTTGTAACTCCAGAAGAAGCTGTACAGAGATATCAAACTGCGCTTGATTTTGTTAACAAATATGGTCATGCTTATATTGGAAGTGGACCATTCTACATGTCAAAATATGATCCGGTTGCTCGTTATGTGGAATTAACCGCTGTAAGAGATGAGAGATATCCTTTCGAAAGGGGCTATTGGAACACATTCTTTGAAACAGTAAGATTGAATGTTGATAGTGTGGATCTTGCGTTTGCAGCAATGGGTGGTTTAGACCTTCCTGTATATATTAATGTGTCAGAAGTTCTTTATCCTTATGATACATTCACACCCGCTTCCGAGGGTGACGTTGAAGTTTCATTAATAATACCGGGTGAAGCGACAATGACATTCAAAGCAGAAGTTGAATCTCCAGGTAGATTTGTGGCAATTATACCTGGTAGTGTCCTTGCAAAATTAGAACCAGGCACATATTCAGTGGCAGTGGCAGCTAAATCAGAAGGGGCTATCCCATCAACCTATTCAACTACAATAATTGTTTACTAGTATTAAGAGAAGTAATTAAAGTGAGTTCAATTTAATAATTCTTTTTTCACAGGCTCCCCGATAAGGGGAAGCCTGTTTTTAAAGAGCTCGTAATTGATAAGAGGTGATCGATTTTATGTATTGGAGATATGCTATAAGAAGGATCCTTATGGGTATTATTATTTATGTAATAATCATTTTTATTTATTCCTTCCTTTTCAATACTGTAATGGAAGAAACACTAAATGGACAAATAATTGAACAAGTCAATGGAGAAATGTTAAAGATGTCTCAAGTTGGAACGGACCCTCAATATTTATTAGAATACAGAGAAAGAAGAATTAGAGAACTTAGGGATTTATATCACCTTGACGACCCTTTACTTTCGAGAGTTTTCTGGAGAGCTATAGATACTTTAACCTTTAATTACGGCAAATCAACTATCATGAGATCTTTTAAAGGAGAAACCGATGTTATAAAGATTGTTGTTGAAAGAATACCTAACACGTTGATCCTATTTACAACATCTATAATTTTAGATATATTATTAGGAGTTTGGTTAGGAATTAAAAAAGCTCAAAAAGCTGGTGGCATTATGGACAAAACCACTTCAATAGCAACTATGGCGGTTTATGGATTGCCGTCGTGGTGGTTTGGAATGGTTATGATAATGCTTTTCGCCTTCTCTATACCCATATTTCCTTCTGGAGGCTTAAGTAGCGTTCCACCACCTGAAACTTTTTTTGCAAAATTTGTTGATTTACTGTATCACATGGCTTTACCAGTAATCACGCTTGTTTTTATTGGATTTTGGGGACGAGCTTATTTGACAAGAAACATAGTTTTAGGAAATTTACAAGAAGATTTTATTATGTCTGCAAGAGCTCGTGGGTTACCTGAAAGGTCTGTTTTATATGGGCATGCTTTAAGAACGTCTGCTCCTCCAATTTTAACAATGTCGCTTTTATCCTTGTTAGGCTCTTTTTCAGGAGCGCTCATTTTTGAGGGTATATTTAGTTGGCCAGGCATGGGAAACTTATATTGGGCCGCTGTACAGCAAAATGATATACCCGTACTTTTAGGCAACCTTTCAATAACTACCCTAATATATATTGCGGGTATTGTGGTTTTAGATTTAATCTATGGATTCCTGGATCCTAGAATAAAAGTAGGTGGGAAAGCGTGAGTGCTGAAAAAAAACCTAAAAAATCATCCAGTAGACTAAAAATGCAGCTAGTTGATTTCTGGAATGAATTTAAACAAATTAAATTTGGGATTATAGGAATAATTTTTCTCGTGATTGCAATTTTAGTAACGATATTTGAAAGTTTTTTGATTCCTTTTCCAGAAGCTTCTACACGATGGAGAGATATAACCTACTGGGAAGATAATCCCAGAAATGCGCCTCCAGCGTGGATTAACTGGTTTAGTAAAAAAGATTATACCCCTACTACCTACATAGATGATATAAATTTTGAAGAAAATATAATGTCTCCTACTATGACTTTGATGACATCTGTAATAGAATATGATTATCGTTATGATGTTCCACCTATAGATTTGATTTATAGAGGAAGATATAAAGGATCTTTTACTTTAAACATCGTTTTAGAACGACCTGATGGTAATGTTTTAAATTTAGTAAACAAAAATTTTAGTTCTCCATCATGGAAAGATTTTAGAGTCGCGATTGGTACTGAAGCAAAAAATCCTGTTCAAAGCTTTGCTAAAAAATACCAGAATTCCTCAGTTCAAAGCGTAAAAGTAAATAACGTGCTTTTTGCTCAAGCAAATGAGACAATTCTCTCAAACCCTCAACCTTTGAAGGGCACGTATAAATTTAAAGTTAACATAATAAAAACCTCTGCAGATACAATTATTGAGGAACCAAAACTAGTCTTGTCTGGCGCAGTGTCAGGTATCTTAGGTACAGATAACGCAAAAAGAGATATTTGGAGTGGTTTAATAGCTGGCACTAAATGGGCTCTTTTTATCGGACTCCTGACTTCTGCTATTTCTGTTACAGTAGGGGTCATTTATGGTGTTGTTTCCGCTTATTATGGAGGAATTGTCGATTCCGTAATGCAAAGAATTTGGGAAATTTTTGCAAATATTCCTTTACTCCCAGTTTTAATAGTTTTGGCTGCTATATTTAAACCTAGCATTTGGTCACTAATAATTATGATGTGTTTGTTTTTTTGGGTAGGTCCTGTAAAGACTGTAAGAAGCATGGCTTTGCAAATAAAAGAAGAAACGTATGTAGAAGCTGCTAAGGCTTTGGGTGCATCACATGCCCGAATAATTTTTAAGCATATGGTACCTATTTTAATCCCATACTCATTTGCTAGTATGGCGTTAAATGTACCAAGTGCTATACTTTATGAAGCATCGGTAAGTTTGCTTGGTTTGGGCGATGCTACTATAGTAACATGGGGCCAAATCCTTCATGACGCAATGAACGGAGGAGCCGTTACAAATGGACTGTGGTGGTGGGTAGTTCCACCAGGTATTGCCATAGCCCTTATAGGAATGACTTTTGCATTTATTGGTTTTGCAATGGACACAATCCTAAATCCAAAACTAAGAACGAGGTAGATAAAAATGAGCGATGTTTTAGCTGTTAATAATTTAAAAATATACTATTATACGCGTAAAGGTGTTGTCAAAGCTTTGGATGATGTGAGCTTTACTCTAAAAGAAGGAGAAACACTTGGTTTAGTTGGTGAGTCGGGATGTGGAAAAACCACCTTAGGCATGGGCCTTTTAAGAATGCCTAGCCCTCCGGGGAGAATAGTAGATGGAGAAATTATAATAGATAATGAAAATATTGTTCCTTTAGATGAAAATGAGTTACGTAAAAGAATTAGATGGTCGAAAATATCCATGATATTTCAAGGTGCTATGAATAGCTTAACTCCAGTATATAGCATAAAAAAGCAAATGTTAGAAACTCTCTTAAATCATCGTGAAATGGAAGAAGAACAAGCTCTTGAAATAATTAAAAAATATTTAAATTATGTTGGTTTGTCTGATGATGTCTTAAGAAGATATCCTCATGAACTTTCTGGAGGAATGAAACAAAGGGTTGTTATAGCTACAGCTCTTTTTCTTGAACCAAAAATTATCGTCGCAGACGAACCCACAACAGCTTTGGACGTTGTAGTTCAAGCACAAATAATAAATTTGCTAAAAAAATTAAAACATGAACTAAACCTTTCTTTTATATTTATCACACATGATTTAGCAACAGAAGCAGAAGTTGCAGATAGAATAATGGTGATGTATGCTGGTAAAATAGCAGAAATCGGAACCAATAGTCAAATATATGGTCGGCAAGGACCTTCTCATCCATACACAAAAGGCCTTTTAGGAGCTACTCCAAAGCTACGAGAAAAAGTAGAAGAATTAGCATTTATACCTGGTACTCCTCCCGATCTTCTAAATCCTCCAACTGGATGCAGGTTCCATGAACGTTGTCCCGTTGTTTTTGATAAATGTAGTTTAAATGAACCTCCTTTAAGAGAAATCGAACCGGAGCATTTTGTTGCATGTTGGAGGTGTTACGATGAATGATGAAATAATTTTAAGTGTAAAAAATTTAAAAAAATGGTTTCCTCTAAGAAGAAGCATTGCAGAAGTTTTTAAAGGCAAAAGAAAATGGGTGAAAGCTGTAGATGGCATAAGTTTTGACATTAAAAAAGGAGAAATTTTTGCGCTCATTGGTGAGTCGGGATGTGGAAAAACTACGACTGGCCGTTTAATTATGAAATTAGAAGAACTAACCGCGGGACAGATTATCTTCAAGGGGGTTGATATTTCTTCTTTATCTTCCGCCAAAGATATAAAGAAATATAAAGAAGATGTCCAGATGGTTTTTCAAGATCCATATGCATCAATGAATCCACGATTTAGGGTTAGGGACGTATTGTACGAACCTTTAATTATTCATGAAAAAACCAAAAATCACGCGGAAATGGAACAATTAGCTGTAAAAGCTCTCGAAGAAGTTAAATTGACTCCTCCAGACGAGTTTTTAGATAGGTTTCCACATATGTTAAGCGGTGGCCAAAGGCAGAGAGTAGCTACCGCGAGAACTTTAGTGCTTTCTCCAGATCTAATTATAGCTGACGAACCCGTTTCTATGATCGATCTTTCTACAAGAGCAGAAATTTTGCACATGATGAAAGAAGTTCAAGAGAGATTGAATTTAACTTATCTCTATATTACTCATGATCTCTCTACTGCGAGATACTTTTGTGACAGAATTGCTGTAATGTATCTTGGAAGAATTGTGGAATTAGGTACTTCTGACGAAATTATAGAAAATCCTTTACATCCGTATACAAAAGCCCTAATAGCTGCTGTTCCTGAACCAATCGCTGGTAAAGAAAATATTATTAAAGATATTCCTATTAAAGGAGAAATCCCATCAGCCTCTAATATACCTCAAGGATGCAGATTCCATACAAGATGTTTGTACGCCAAACCAATTTGTTATGAAAGTGATAATGACCCAGAACTTGAAGAAAATTCAAATGACGGGCACTATGTGGCTTGTTATCTACACAAAGAAATAAATTAGAAAGTACAAAATATTAAATAAAAACCCCACTTTTGTGGGGTTTTTAAAATAATTTGTTGTTATCCTTATCTCATTTTTGAGACATAAAAAATAACTTATTATTGTATTTTGTAGTATTAAACCATATGAAGGTGGTTAATTTAATGTATTGTAGATATGCTTTTAAAAGAATATTGATGGGAATTGTAATTTATGTTGTAATTATTTTTATATATTCGGTTCTTTTTAACATAATGTTTGCAGTGAGTAACATATATCTTTTAAAAGAACCAATAATTCCCATGATTTTTTCTAGATGGATTGATACCCTAACCTTTAATTACGGACAATCTATGGTGATTCGGTCTTTTAAAGGGGAAACTGATGTTTTTAAAATAGTATTAGAAAGGGTCCCAAACACTTTGCTTCTCTTTACTTTGGCCACAATTATAGATATTTTTCTTGGAATACGGTTAGGAATAAGAAAAGCACAAAAAGTTGGAGGATACATGGATAAGACAACTTCAATAATCACTATGGTATGCTATGGGCTCCCTACATGGTGGGTTGGATTAGTTATGATCATGCTTTTCGCATTCATTTTTCCTTTTTTCCCCTCTAGTGGAATACTCAGTGTTCCTCCTCCAGAAACCTTTTTAAAAAGGGTTGGGGATGTGTTGTACCACATGTTTTTACCTGTAATGACACTCGTTCTTATACGTTTCTGGGGAAGAGCTTATTTGACAAGGAATATAGTTTTAGTGAATTTACAAGAAGATTATATAATGTCAGCTAGAGCTCGTGGAATACCTGAAAAATCCGTTTTATATGGACATGCATTAAGAACTTCCGCTCCCCCTTTATTAACAATGTCTGTTTTATCTTTGTTAAATTCTTTTTCTGGTGCATTGATATTTGAAGGTATATTTAGTTGGCCGGGCATGGGAACTTTGTATTGGGCTGCAGTACAACAAAACGATATACCAGTACTTCTAGGTAATCTCTCAATAACCACTCTAATATACATAGTGGGTATGATATTATTGGACTTAATATATGGGTTTTTAGATCCTAGAATAAAAGTAGGGAAAAATGGGTAAAAATTATTACATAAATAAAAATTATTCAATAAAAATAAAAACATCCCCTTCAGCATAAAAAGGGGATGAATTATATATTTTCTAAAGCAATTTTAGCCCAAGTTTCTAATTTTGCGTCTTTTAACTTTTCTATTTCACTTTTTGTGAGCCAAGCACTGTGAAAGTTGTCTACTTCCTTTATTTCAGCATGTTTCACGTAACCTTCAAAAAGGATTCCTAAATGTACATTAGAAACATCTTCAGAATTATCTCGTATGATTCCTCTGTAAACATATTTTGCTGGATTAGAAAGCCATATTTCTTCGTTTATTTCTCTTTCCATTCCATTAAAAAATGTTTGTTCTTTTGAAAACCCTTTATCTTTTTCGTTTATATGACCGCCGATGCCCAAAGAAATCATGTTATGGAGCCTTTTTTCTCCTTGTTTTTCGGTTCTCTTTAATACCAAATATTTGCTATCTCTATTTTTAAAAACTGTATATGGGATTATTTGTTTAAAAGATGAGTCATTTTCTATCTTATTTCTTTCAAAAAAATCTCCATATTCTATGATCTTTGAAAATTCGGAAAATTTCAATTTAATGAAATTCGTATTTGTAATAATTATTTGATTAACTAAATTTGTAGGTACTGCAAATACATACTCTTTCATTCTATAATCTCCAAAACAATATTTTCGTTCGAATATATGCAAATTTGACCTGCTATTTGTAATGATTGCCTAACTATCTCTTCAGCATCCAAGTCAGTATTCCTCAGAAGTGCAATTGCAGCAGCATATGCATAAGGTCCTCCAGAACCTATAGCTATAGCATCTTCTTGGGGTTCCAAAACTTCACCATTTCCAGAAATTAATAACATATTTTCTTTATCCGCAACAAGTAACAAAGCTTCTAATCGTCTCAATACCTTATCCATTCTCCATTCTTTTGTTAGATCTACGGCAGCCCTAATTAAATTTCCATTAGAAGATTTGTACTTTGTTTCAAACCTCTCATATAATGCTAAGGCATCTGCTACAGAACCCGCAAAACCTGATATTACTTTTCCTTCTCCTATTCTTCTCACCTTTCTAGCGTTTCCCTTAAAAACAGTTTCTCCCATAGTAACCTGTCCATCTCCCCCTATAACCGTTTTACCGTTCCTTCTCACGCCTAATATTGTAGTACCCTGAAACTGCATTTTTTATTCCTCCTTACAAACTATTCGTTTAATGGCGTCTTAGAAATTCAAAAGTATATGTTTGTGAACGATTCAGATTTAGTCTTTTAAAAAATACCTACTACCTTTTAATCTTCTATATCAACTAAAGATTCGTTTGACATCTTTAATACCCATATCTAAAGAGAATAACTTCGCTCCCTAACCCTTTCTATTTTGACATCCCAAAAAAATTTTTATTCATTTAGTACTCTGCCTTCTAAAAACAGATCGTTATCTTGCCATTTTAAAGTTATCAGACATCTTATTCAACTAATTCTCACCATGATTTTTGATATTTTATTAACTTATAAGCTACTTTCTCTCTGCTTAGATTCTTTTAAAGAAATAGAATGGTTGCTCAAGATAGTCCTGACGATGTCTTCAAATTCTATATCAATAGCTTTTGCAGAAGTTGGCAGGTCACTTAAATCTGTCATACCAGGTATTGTATTAACCTCTAATACATAAACATCATCATTATTGTTTATGATTGCATCAACTCTAAACATATCTTTCAAGGCTATTAAATTTGTAATTATCGCTCCAATTCTATCCACTTGTTTTCTTATTTTTTCTGGAGGAAATAGCCATGGTTTTAAATCGGTTAAACCAGTTGTATACTTAGCTTCATAATCATAAAATTCTTTTTTCGGAATAATCTGTAATAAAGGTAAAAGTATAAATTCTTCATCTTCCTGAACAAAAGAAATGGTGATCTCTTTTCCTTTTATGTATTCCTGAATCAAAATATCTTCAAAATCTAACAAGTCTTGTTTTAAATAGAGATTATACTCCTTCATATCGTGTATTATATAAACACCTTTACTTGAACCACTTTTTCTAGGTTTGATAACCAAAGGAAATTCAAAAGGAGGAGGTATAAAATCGTTTGTCAGAAATGTTTTAGGCATTTTTAAATAATCTTTAAAAAAGAGAAAAAATACATACTTATCATAAGTTATGTAAGATGTCTCAGGATTTGAACATGTATAATCAATACCTAAAATTTCAAAAAGAGATGGAAGTCTCCCATCTTCACCAAAATCACCATGAACAATATTAAAGACAAAGGAATAGTTTTTAATTTGGTCTATAAAGTCTTTGTCAATTGGATCTAAAATCAAAGTATCAAACCCTAGATTTCTAAGACTCTTCTCAATGTTTTTTGCACTCCTAAAAGAAACCTCTCGTTCTAAAGATTTCCCACCAGCAACAATAGGAATTATCACCTTTTACTTCTCCTTTTCTTATTTTTTAAGTTTTTCAAGTTCGAAATATTTCTTATCTTTTTCACAATATAGTTTTTCTTTTCCTTTATTAACTTTATAAAATAGTGTGCTTTCGCATTGAGGACATTTATACTCTGAAGGTTCATCCCAATACATTTCACCACAAGAAGTACATTTATAATATATTCTTCCTTTTTTGCTTCTTAATTTTTCTATTACACCTCCGCAATTTGGACAATTTCCCCTTGCAGTTACATTTTTGGTAAATGTACATTTTGGATAATTACTACAAGCAATGAATTCCCCATACCTTCCATTTTTTAATATTAAATCTCCATCACACATCGGACATTTTTCGCCTATTTTATTATTCTCTCCGTTTACTTTTAAGCTGGTTTCTAAAAATTCTTTGATATACAATTTATTATTTATAGTAACACCAAAAGATTCTAATGGAATTTTTAACGTTTCTTTACATTCCTCACATGAAAGATATAAGCCAAATCTACCAAAATTTAATTTCATCATTTTTTCGCATTTTTTACAAGGAACATCGCTTTCATAATTTAATTCTAATTCTCCATTTTTAATTTCTTTTGTAGCACGTTCAAGAAATTTTTCAAACTCAATATAAAAATCTTCTAAAACCTTTTTACTATTGTTTTTCCCTTCTTCTATCTGATCTAGATCTTTTTCCATTCTAGCTGTGAATTTTACATCAACGATATCAGGAAAAAATTTTTCTAAGAAATCAGTAACAACAAAACCAGTTGTCGTCGGTCTTAGTGAATTTTTATCAATTTTTACTACATACTTTCTATCAAGTAAAGTCAATATTATTGTTGCATAAGTAGAAGGTCTTCCTATCTTTTTAGCTTCAAGTTCCTTAATTAGAGTCGCTTCGGTATATCTATTCGGGGGATTTGTTTCCTTTTCTTCACATTTAAGTTCTTCAAAGGTTATCTCTTCATTTGTGTCTAACTCAAAATAATTTTCTCCATTTGATGACTTCCAAAACTTTTCAAATCCGTCAAAAAGACACTTCTTGGACGTTATTTCAAACGAATATTTCAAGGTCTCATCCTCTATTATGTATTTTTTTTCTTGATATTTTGCAGGCGCAGATTGAGACGCCATAAATCTATTCCAAATCAAGGTGTATAATTTTAAATGATCTCCTGAAATTAGTTTTTTTGCTTTTTCTGGATTTATTGCTACATCTGTTGGCCTGATAGCTTCATGTGCATCTTGTACATTTGACTTTTTACCTTTGTTTACATAATTTCCTACATATTGTTTTCCAAATTTCTTTTCCAAATATTCTGAAGCAGATCTTTTGGCCACCTCAGAAATTCTTGTTGAATCGGTCCTCATATAAGTTATAAACGCAGTTCTTCCCTCAGGGGTCTCTATCCCTTCATATAAATCTTGGGCAATTTTCATTACCTTACTAGAACTCCATCCAAATGTTGATACAGCACTTTGCTGCATTGTACTTGTGATAAAAGGATAAGGAGGACTTTTAAAAGTTTCATTTTCTTCTATGGCGGTAACTTTTAATTTTTTGTCTTTTAAGTATTCAAAAATTTCATTTTTCTTTTTTTCATTAACAGATTCTGGTTTTAATGTCTTACCGTTTTCTTTTGTTAATGGAATTATTAATCCTTTATGGTCTAAAAATATTTTAAAATACTTTTTTGGCTTAAAAGTAAATATCTTTCTTTCTCTGTCTATTATCAACTTTAAGGCTGCCGATTGAACTCTTCCAGCACTTGTATTATAATTTTTGAGAGCCTCCCATACCAAAGGGGAGATCTTATATCCAACTATCCTATCTAAAATTCTTCTTGCAATCTGAGCATCTACTTTATTTAAATCAAGACTTCTAGGATTTTCTACAGAATTTAAAATTGCATTTTTTGTAATTTCTGAAAATACTATCCTGTTTTTTTCCTTAGGATCAAGATCCAATAATTGAGCAATATGCCAAGCTATTGCTTCTCCTTCCCTATCCATATCAGAAGCTAACAAAACTTTTTTGTCCTTCGTTTCTTTTTGTATGTCTTTGATTACTTTTTCTTTGTTTGGAATTATTTGAAATTCCGGTTCAAAGTTATTTTCAATATCCACTCCAAACTCTTTCTCTGGTAAATCTCTAACATGTCCTTTTGAGGCAATAACCTTATACTCTTTTCCAAGGTATTTTTCTATTGTTTTTGCTTTTGAAGGAGACTCAACTATCACTACATATTTAATATTTCCATTATAAGAATTGTTCTTTTTGTTTTTGTCTTTTGTTTTTTCATTATTCTTTTTTGCCATTCATTTACCTCCCTGCAAAACTAAAACTAAGTTTAATCAGTGTATTTTTCAATTTTTATTTTTCTATCAAGTCTTCTATCATATTCGCTCCAAGTGGAGTTTTCGTTTATCTGAAGCGTATTTTTAATGTTTTCTTTTGCACGAGCTATCTTAGAATCAATATTATCACTGAAATTTACTATCATTGCTTCCAAAGTCTTAGGTACAACTGGACTTCCATACTCAATTTCACCATGATGAGACAAAATTATATGAATGATATGTTCGATATCTTCTTTTTCAATTTTTTCTTCTATCTTTTTTGATTCTTCATAAATCAGTTTTGCACCTAAAGGTATATGACCCATCAATTCTCCTTGCTCAGTTTTTTCTATGCCAGTTGGTGTGATAATATATTCCTCAATTTTTCCTATATCGTGTAATAAGGAGCCAGCAATTATTACATCTCTATTAATGTAAACATCTTGTTCACAATAGGCTTCGTATAAACATAAAGATAATTCCGTAACCTTTAAACTATGTTCAATTAATCCATTAGGATATGCATGGTGTACCTCGATGGCTGCTGGAGAAGTTAAAAACATTTCTCTAATAGAATTGTTTTCTATAAATATTGATTTCAGCAGCGCTTTAATTCCTGTATTTTTCACTTGTGAAATATAATTTTCTAATTTGTGGGTCAAAGCTATTAGTTCAGTTTGAGAATTTCTTAAATATTTTTCAGGATTAACTTCAAGAGGATTTAATATCTCGATAGAATCAATATCGTTGACAACATTTATTTGGATCCTATTTTCAAAAAAAACAGTTTTCCCCTTTACTTTTATGACATCTCCCACTTGGATTTTATTATTATTTTCTTCTGGATAATACCAATCAACGGCCCTAATTGATTGACTCTTATCCACTAAAGTGATTAGCAAAAATGCTTTATCAGATTTGGTCTTTTGAAGCCTCTTACTGATAACTTTACCTTCTACTTCTACTTCTTCGTTAGGTTTAAGTTCCGAAATCAATTTAACTTGATTAATTTTTTCTTTGCTATTAGGATCGATGTTATAACTGTCAATTTTTCCTCTTAAAATATCACCCAAGGAATAGTTGTCACACAAGACACTTTCCTCCTCTGATGTAAATTCTTGGTACTCTCTTGGTTATCTTAGAGGTAATTTCGTAATTAATCGTTCCAGCTTTTTGGGCAAGTTCTTCAACAGTAATTCTTTGATCTTCTTGTTGTCCTATCAATACTACTTCATCTCCAACATTTGCATCTATTTCACTAACATCAACAACCATTTGATCCATAGAAATGTTTCCTAACAAACGACATTTTTTACCTTTAATCAATACCTCGGCTTTGTTTGACAGATTCCTAAAATACCCATCAGCATATCCTACAGGGATAATAGCAGTTTTCATTTTTTTTGTTGCTACAAAAGTTCTACCGTAACCAACACTTTCACCAGAATTCAGTTCATTCACTTTAACTATTACACTTTTGAACTCCATAATTGGTTTTAGTTCTTCAATATTATCCAAATTCGACGGCTGCATGCCAAAAGTAGCAATTCCTGGTCTCACATAATCCAAAGAGTATTGAGGGAAAAAAAGAAGACCTGCACTATTAGCTATATGTCTTGTTTTTATGTCAATTCCTTGATCAAGGATAAAATTTAGCAACTCTAAATATTTGTTAAATTGATCTTCTACAAAACCATCTTTTTCGTCAGCAGTTGCAAAATGGGAATAAACTCCTTCAATCTTGATATGATGATCTTTTATCAATTTTGTTAATGTAGGCAATTCTTTTTCTTTTATCCCTATCCTATTTATCCCTGTATCAATATTTAAATGAAATTTAAATTTGCTTATATCTTTTCCTAGTATATCACAAGCTTTTTCTAAAAAATCAATTGATGTTATTGTTGGCTTCAAATAATTTGAATAATCCACTATATTTTTAAAATCTTTAGGGTTAAAATAATTAAAAATGAGAATATTACACAACATACCATTATCTAATAATTCCAAAGCTTCTTCCAAAAAGGCTACAGCAAACATATTATTGCCTTCTTTCAAGGCCTCCCTAGCTAAAGCTATCATACCATGCCCATAAGCATCAGCCTTTACAACCGGCATGATTTTAGCGTTTGTGTAAGAACCCAAAAAGTTTAAATTTTCTAAATATTTATCGATGTTTACTATGGCAAAAGTGTCTCTACCCGTTATATTCATTTTATCAAAGTCGAATGTAAAGAAATTAAACTAACTTTATCGACCTTCAAAAAGCTCCTTTCCTCTTCTTGTATTTCAAAAGCTCTATTAGTAAATTACAATAACCTATTTAGAGTTTATTTAAAACAACATATTCTCATAAGATTAATGATAATTTGCTAAAAAATATTTTTATTAACCCTGATTATTTCAGATTTCAAGGGTGCTATTTTAAAATTAATCATCACATTTATCCTAATCTATAAATAGGTTTCTACATTAAAACAACTTTAGAAATCATTTGTGATAGTTCCAAAATAACTTATATATTATCTTAGAATCTCATAATTTATAAATTATCGATAAAATCGCTTATAAGAATTATACAACAAATTATCTAATTTATCAAAATTTAAAAGTTTTATGTTTGTAAAGGAAACTGTTATAATTAGGTAAGTTAATCTTTTATGTCATAAAATTATGGAGGTTATAACATGGAAAAAATCGATAATTTTAAGGAGTATCTTGCTAAAATTTCACGATATGAACAAGCACTTTCACTTATTTATTGGGATCTTGAAACTTATGCCCCAGATAAGTCAGTATATTATAGATCTAAAGCTTTAGCTGAACTATCAGAAATGCGTTACAATCTTTTTGTTTCGAATAAAATGGCAGAGTTTCTAGCCTATTTTGCCCAAGAAAATATTTTAAGAGATCTTAATGAAACTGACAAAGCCTTAATAAAGGTGGCAGACAAAGAATTTGAAAAAATTAAAAAAATCCCAGCAAAACTAGTCAGAAATTTAGCAGAAACGACAGCTAACGCAAACTTAGCCTGGAAACAAGCAAAAGAAAACGATGATTTTAGTATCTTTCAACCTTATTTAGATGAAATCATAAGGTTAGTAAAAGAAGAAGCTGATTCGTTAGGTTATGAAAAGAACAGGTATGATGCATTACTAGATTTATATGAACCTGGTCTAAAAACTACCGAAGTTTCTGAAATCATTGCATACTTAAAAGAAAATCTCATACTTTTTTTGAATAAACTACTTGAAGAAGGAAAAGAACCACGTGATGATTTTTACAAAGGCAATTTTGATATGAACAAACAAAAAGAATTATCATTAGAAGCACTAAAATTTATGAATTTCGATTTTAGTTCCGGAAGATTAGATACTTCTGTACATCCTTTCACAACAAAAATAGGCCCTAGGGATGTAAGAATTACAACAAAATACAGTACTGAAGACCTTAGATATTCTTTGTTTTCTACCATTCACGAATGTGGACATGCTCTTTATGAATTAAACATTCCAGCCGTTTTTTTTGAAACTCCTTTAGATGAAGGGGCTTCTATGGCTATTCATGAGTCACAATCAAGGTTTTGGGAAAATATTATAGGAAGAAGTCTTCCTTTCTGGAACTATTTTTCAACAAGAATTAAATTAATATTTAATTCTTTTAAAGGTTTATCCAGTAAAGATCTTTATAAAGGAGTAAATATAGTCGAGAGAAGTTTATTAAGAACAGAAGCAGACGAAGTAACTTATAATTTTCATATAATGCTGAGATTTGAAATAGAAGAAGCTTTGATTAACGATAAAATCACCACTAAAGAATTACCTTTAATTTGGAATGACAAAATGAAAGAATATCTAGGAATAGTTCCTCCAAATAATTCTCTTGGTGTTTTACAAGATGTCCATTGGTCTAATGGTTCGTTTGGGTATTTTCCATCGTACATGTTGGGTAACTTGTACGCAGCTCAATTATTTTCCAAATTAAAACAAGATATACCGAGTTATTCATCCGATCTTGAAAAAGGTGAGGCAACATCAATTATAAACTGGTTAAAAGATAATATTCACCAATATGGCAAAATGGTTGAACCACAAGAACTTATTTATAGGGTAACTGGGGAAAAACTTAATCCAAAATATTTTGTCGATTATATAACAAATAAATATACAGAAATCTATAATATTTGATAAAATAGCTGCGGGTTAGATTTTGCATCAACCGGCAGCTATTTTATTTCCTTATTTATTCATTCTTTCATTCATTTTTTTCTTCTTTTTCTTCTTTTGCTAGTTCTTTTAAATTTTCACACACATAATAATAAAACGTTCCTTCTTCATATTCTCCTTTTTCGTTTGTTTTTCCAGCCTTATAATCAGTCATTAATTCTACCGCTTCATCTATGTTGTTAATAGTCCAAATATGAAAATTTTCATCCTCTATATCTTTTTTAATTTCATCCTTTAAAACAATATTGTCTATATTTTTAGCAGGTATGATTACACCCTGATTTCCTGTAAAAACAATATTTTTACAAGCTTGGTAAAAACCTTCTATCTTCTCGGTTATTCCACCAACAGGCAAAACTTCTCCGCTTTGATTCATAGAAGCTGTAATAGCTATGTTTTGTTTTAAAGGAACGTTTGCTATTGAGGACATTAAAGCAAGAGTTTCGGCTACAGTTGCACTATCTCCTTCTATAACAGAGTATACTTGTTCAAAATTTAAAGACACACCAAAACCACTTTGAATAAACCTAGAAAATTTGTGTTTAAAATAGTTTTCTATTACCAAAGAAGATTTTTTATATATTTTCCCACTTAAATCTATATCGCGATGTATATTTATTATCTTTTCCGAGGATGACCTATAACTCTTAGCAGTGATCTTTACAGGATGTCCAAAAGAAAAATCTATCGTGTCAAGTACAGTCAGACCATTAATTTGACCAACTTCATAACCATCAACTTTTATATCTATCTTCTCATTTCTAATAGCTTCGAAAATTTTGTTTCTATGAAAAGAAAACATCTTTTCCTTAAAATCTATTGCATCTTTTATATTTTTAGAATTGATATAATAATTGCCTGGAATTTTACGTGAAAAATTATAAGCGTCAACTAAAAGATTCTTTATCTCACCCAATTTTAAAGATATTTTTTTGTTGCTGCCATTCATTCTGCATGCATGTTTTATTATCTCTTCTACTCCATCTTTTGTTATATGGGAGAGATTGTTTTCTTGAACAGCATTGCTTAAGAATGCCAGAAATTTATTTATATTTTCATCATTTAATTCTACTTCATAGTCAAATTGTGATTTTATTGGAAATAATTTTTCAAATTCACTATCGTATGCTCTCATCATTGTGTATACCCATTCTTCTCCAATTAGAATTACTCTAATATTTAAAGGTAAAGGTTCTGGCTCTAAAGTTTCTACACTGGAATAACCCTCAGCAGCTTGAATATTTTCAATCTTTATCTCATTCTCGGTCAAAACACGCTTCAGAACTTCCCAGGAATACGGCTTCCTGAGAACTTTCTCCGCTTCCATAATTAGATATCCACCATTTGCTTTATGAAAGGCACCCGGCTTTATCATAGTAAAATCAGTCTGAAGAAATCCCATTTGCGAGTAATACTCTATTCTTCCAACTAGATTTGAAAAAGTTGGATTATCTTCTTCCATTAGTGGGGCACCTTGAAGGTAAGAATTATCTACTAAAACATTAACTGCATACCTTTTTTCCTTGAGTGCTCTGATAATGTTTTGATTATCAGAAGTTAACTGTGAGAGATGTAAAGCCATGTCTTCTTTTAAAAGTTGAAGGTATTCAAAAACATCAGAATATTTTAAATACTTTTTCTCTAATGGCTCAAAAAGTTTACTCAAACTAAAGGTTGCCCAATACCTTCTTAAATTTTTAACCTCTTCCCAGTATTCTTTGTCTAATTGAGTTATACGTGACATGGTTCTTTCTATCAATTGCATTAATTTTTCAGAATTCTTTCTAAACTGCTCTTTTATTTCAGCTGGGAGTTGTTCAAACTCTTGTGGAGTAAGCCTTTTCCCATCGAAGATAGGAACACTTATAATACCTCTTTGTGAGGCTTCTAGTATGAACCCCAAACTTTGAGCTTCTTTTCTCAAATCGGACCATAATTTTTCTCTTTGAGAGTTATATTCTCTTTCCAAAGAACTCAAACGATCTTGAAATTCTTCCGTAGACATTGTCTTGTTTAATACTTGGACGGACGAATCAATGATATTTTGCAACTCAGATTTAAACTTTTTTCCTTCTCCCGCAGGCAATCGTAATAGCTTTGGTTTTCTTTCTTCGACAAAATTAAACACATACATTATATCAGGGGGAGTTTTTTGACTTAATGCTATCTTTTCTACAATTTTGCGAGTCATGCTTCTTCTACCACTCCCTGTAGGACCTACTACAAATATATTATTTGAATTATTTGAACTTCTCAAGGCAAAATCAATAATTTCACATGCTCCTTTTTGAATCGTATAATCTTGATAAGAACCTATTTTTATTTCTTGAGTATTTTCTATCTTTAGATCCGGTATTTTTATTGAGAAATCATCTAATTTAAGTTTTTTCATAATATTTTGGCGCCCTGTTTATTATTTAAGCAAATGAAAACAACACGCCTTCCTCCTTCCTTCACAAATTGGCTGTTTCAACTGCACTAAAATCAAATCTATTAAATACTTCATTAATATTCCTTAGATAGTATTGAGGAGAAAACAAATCATCAAATTCTTCCTGTGAGAAATTATCCATAATTTGTGGGTTATGAGAAAGTATTTTTTTAAAATCCTCTTTTTGATCCCAAGCTTTCATTGCACACTCTTGAACCAATTCATAAGCTTTTTCTCTACTAAAACCCTTTTCAACAAGTTTTAAAAGCACCCTTTGGGAATACACTAGATTATATGATTTTTCTATGTTTGCTTTCATTGTATCTTCATGAACTACCAAGTTACTTGCTAAGTAATCAGCTTTATTTAACATATAAAAAGCTAAAATAGTAGCATCGGGCATAAACACTCTTTCGACTGAAGAATGTGAAATGTCCCTTTCATGCCACAACGAAATACTTTCATAAGCAGCCGTAACGTAAGATCTCAACATTCTAGACATACCAGTTAATCGCTCACATAAAATAGGATTTTTCTTATGAGGCATTGCAGAAGAACCTCTCTGCCCTTTTCTAAACGGTTCTTCCACTTCCAATACTTCTGTTTTTTGAAGATGCCTTATTTCGACAGCAAATCTCTCAATAGAAGCTCCTATTAAAGCCAAAATACTAAAAAATTCAGCATGAAGATCTCTAGGAACCACTTGCGTTGAAACTTTACAAGGATAAAGATCTAGTTTTTTTAAAGCAATCTGTTCTACTTGAGGATCTAAATTAGCGTAATTCCCCACAGCACCACTAATTTTACCTTGTGAGATATTACCGATAGTTTGTTTTAATCTTTCTTTATTTCTTTCAGCCTCAGCTACAAAACTCAAAATCTTCAAACCAAAAGAAGTTGGTTCTGCATGGACTCCATGAGTTCTACCAACAATTACAGTATATTTATGACGCAAAGCTAACTTTTTCAACGAAATTATATACCTTTCTAGTTCATTTTCTATTAGCTGCCCAGCTCTTTTAATTGCTAGTGCATTAGCTGTATCTACTACATCTGAAGAAGTTAGACCCATATGAAAATATCTGGCAACATCCCCCATATCTTCGGTGACAACTTGTATAAAGGCTATTACGTCATGATCAACTATTTTTTCCTTTTCTAAAATTTCATCTACATCAATCTTAGCTTTTTGTCTTACTTCTTGAGCTGTCCCACTAGGTACAATACTTAATTCTTCAAAGGCTTCAATGACTGCTAGCTCGACCTCCAACCATCTTTTATATTGAGCTTCTAATGTCCAGATATCTTTAATAGGGCTCAATGAGTATCTATCTATCAAAGTTAACACCTCTTTGGGAATTTATTTCTTGTGACCTTTTTGTTGCCTCTTTTACTGCATCCATAATTGTTCCACGAATACCACGACTTTCTAATACCTCAATTCCCCTAATAGCTGTACCCGCCGGTGAAGTAACCATGTCTTTTAATTCTCCAGGATGCTTGTCACTTTCTAAAACCATCTTCGCAGATCCTAAAACTGTCCTTGTAGCAAGTTCAAGTGAAAGATTCCTTGGTAGCCCCATTAAAACCCCTCCATCTGCCAATGCTTCAATAATAATGTAGACATAAGCTGGCCCACTACCACTCAAAGCCGTAATAACGTCCATCAATTCTTCCTCTACTACATATACTTTTCCAACACTTTCTAAAATGCTTTTAACCATGTCTAATTCATCATCAGAAACATTTTTGTTTTTGCTTATTGCTATTACACCTTCTCCAACTAATATTGGAGTGTTTGGCATAGCTCGGATTATCTTCGTGGATGAAGGTAAAGCCCTTTCTAAATGATTAATAGTTATCCCAGCTGCTATGGAAATAACGATCTTCTCCTTACAAAAAGAGCTTATTTCTTTTAAAACTTTATCAATTACCTGGGGTTTAACTGATAGTAAAACGATATCACACTGCTGGACTGCCTTAATGTTGTCATTTAGAGTTTCAATACTGCAATAAACAGGATTCATCTCGAAATTTTCTACTGATATATCAGTGCCTATTATTTGTTCTTTTTTTAAAATACCAGCGTTAATTAATCCCTTTGCTAAAGTACTTCCCATTTTTCCCAAACCAATTATGCATAATTTCTTATACATTTTTATCTAACCTGCCCATTACCTAAAATTATGTATTTATATGTAGTAAGATCTTCTACACCAACAGGGCCTCTAACATGTAATTTTTGGGTACTAATACCTATCTCTGCTCCAAAGCCAAATTCTTCTCCATCAGTGAATCTAGTGGAAGCGTTCACATACACTGCGGCGGAATCAATTTCGTTTAAAAATTTTATGATAGTGGGATAATCTTCAGTTATTATTGCATCAGAATGTTTTGAACCATAAGTATTTATATGTTGAATTGCATTTTCAATATCTTTGACAATTTTTATAGCAAGAATGTAATCTAAATATTCTGTTGTCCAATCATCATTCGATGCCGGTTTTATTTGAGGTAAAATTTCTAAGGTTTTTTCACAGCCTCTTAATTCAACTTCATTCTTTAAAATTTCGTATAACTTTTCAAGAAATTCTTCGGCTACACTATTATGTACAAGGATAGTTTCTACTGCATTACAAACTGAAGGTCTGCTTACCTTAGCGTTTTCTACTATTTTTAGAGCCTTATTAATATCAGCATATTTATCCACATATATATGACAGTTACCTGCTCCAGTTTGTATTACAGGTATTCTAGAATTTTCTATAATATAATTAATTAGAGAAGGTCCTCCACGAGGAATTAATACATCTACATATTGATATAATTTTATTAATTCATCAACAACTTTTCTATCAGTTACATCAAAAAATTGGACGATTTCTTTTGAAAATCCTGCTTTTTCAATTGCTGAATGTATAACATTCACTAAGGCTTTGTTTGAATTAATAGCTTCAGATCCTCCTCTTAACACTATTGTATTGCCAGACTTTATACAAAGAGCAGCCGCATCAACTGTAACGTTTGGACGAGCCTCATAGATTATGGCAATTACACCTAGCGGGACTACCATTTTACCTATCATTAAACCATTTGGTCTCTTCCACATTTTTACAATGTTACCTAAGGTACTAGACAAATTTGCTACCTTTTCAACACTTTTTGAAATACTAAACACTCGTTCCTCATTCAATTTAAGCCTATCAAGTAATGCTTTAGAAATTCCTTTCTCTTTGGCTGAGGATACGTCTTTTTGGTTTTCTAATAAAATATAATTACTGTTATTTCTTAATTCACTTGCTATTTTATTCAAAATATCTTTTCTACATGAATCAGAAATTAAAGAAAATTCCCCGGAAATTTCTTTAGCTTTTTTAGTTTTTTCAACTACATAATCTTCCAAATTCATGTTGCCCCTCCCTTAACTTAGTTTTTCAAATATTTAGGCTTAAAACTTATTCATAAAACATATAGAACCAAACCCAAATGCCACTGTTTTGAAATCTGAATTTTTTGTTCGCTTTCCTACCAAAATAATCTTCAAATTTAGATTCAGGAGTAATAAAATAAAACTTTCCGTTTGGAAAAGCCCTTAATAGGTACCTCATTTTTTGGTAAGTATCAGCTATATTGTCTTTTTCTTTTATGCCATACGGCAAGTTTGAAACAAAATAAATTATATCATTTGATGGACTGAGCGATTCCATAACTTTTTTTTCAAGATGTATATTAACTCCGGCTAAAGCTGCATTTTCTTTTGCGATAGATATAGCGTTGTAACTTTTGTCGTAGCCATAAATTTTGTAATCTATTTCTTTTTGTTCCCTAGATGGATAAAAATTTTGCTTCAAATCTTTAAACATTTCCCATTTTTCACATATATACTCTCTCTTTAATGTCTTGCCACTAGCCAATAATGCAGCTTCAATGGGAATTGTTCCTGAACCACAAAAAGGATCTATTAATATCTTAGAAGCATCCCATCTGGAAAGAAGGATCATGCTAGCTGCAATCGTTTCTCGAAGTGATGTAGGTACATGTTTAATTCGATAACCTCTTTTAGCAAGTGATCCCTTATGTACTGTATCAAGAGCGATTGTTGCTAGATTATCCTTTAAATATACACAAATGGGATAAACTATCTCATTTTCTTCCCAAATTTTACATTTATAGCTATTTTTTAGTTTTTCATAAATTGATTTTTTAATTATTGAAGCTACTGCTCCAGTTGCAGATAAAATAGAGTTTGTTATCTTAACTTTTTCAATAACTACTTTACCTCTTTTCTCTATATAATCTTTCCAATTAAGATTGTAAACCTTATCAAAAAGATCATCAAAATTGGTAACTTCGAATTCTCCTACTTTTATCAATATCCTGTCAACCGTTCTAAAACTATTTAATATAAGCGGAACATCTTCAAGAGGGGCTAAAAATTTTACTTTGCCCGACACCGAGTCGATTATTTTATATCCGTAAGCTTTTATTTCAAAAGAAGGTGCTGCTTCCAACCCTGATGTACATAACGCTATTAACTCAACCATTTTATGCTCCTTATCTATTGCATTTCATGTTTTTTAAGCCTGTTAGTTACTATTTATTATATCATTTTATTTGAACTTTTATAGATCTCTCTATTTTACTAATTTTATAAAATTAACTAATAATACAATAAAATTTTATAAATGTACATATCTTATATACACTAGAAAAGCAAAAGTTCTTGACTCCTCTTCAAAGTTTTGATAAAATTATTGTAGGATAAAGATTAGAAAAGAAGTTTAAAAAGTGATATAAATAATTCAATTTTTATTGTTAAATAATGCACAAATAAAAGGAGGTCGAGAGTGAATGAACAAAAAAAGAGTACTAGCATTAGTTTTAATCGTTGTTTTAACGGTATCAATGAGTTTTGCCGCTCTCTTTGGAAAATCGAATAATTCGTGGAAAGACGGGACATATGTTGGTTATTCGGATCCAAGTGATAGAACTTACACAAAAGCTGTTGTAACTATTGAAAAAGGAAAAATTGTTGATGTCAAGCTGGAAGAAATTATCAACACAACTGGATTAGCGAAAGATGAATCTTATCCATGGCAACCATGGCATGAGGCAATGGAAGAACTACCAAAAAGATTTATTAAGGCAAACGGTACTAACATAGATACTTATACGGGTGCAACACATTCTTCTGAAATGGCTATTCAAGCTGTTGAAAGAGCTTTAAAAAGGGCAGAAGGATTTGATGGTGTAATAGATGGAACCTATGTAGGGCATTCACAAGTTTCTGAAAGAAACGACAGGGCTAATGCGATAATTGTTGTAAAAGATGGTAAGATAGTTGATGTAATACTAAATGAATATAGGGACATTTATAACACCGGAGAACCTAAAACAGAAGATACTTATCCATGGGAACCTTTCCATGAAGCAAAAGTAGTTATCGCACAAAGAATTTTAGAAAAGGGAACAATTCCAGTTGACACATATACTGGTGCTACAGGCAGTTCAAATATGTGGATGGAAGCAGTTAAGGATGCAATGATAAAAGCTGGATTCAAATTTTAATTTTTTAATTTGTTTAGATAAATTAATTCATATGGAGAACAAAAGGGCTTAAAGCCCTTTTGTTTTTTGCTTAGTTTTTCAGTATTCTCATAAAGCAAAAAACCAAATCAATGTGGTATAATTCTAACGGGAGGTATCATTATGGATTATTGCAATAGATTTAGTGAAAATGTAGCATTACCTGTCTGCTTAATAACCGTTAAGAGTGTTTCGCGCGTTAATTCGATGACCGTAGCATGGTCAACTCCTTTATCTTCAAATCCACCCTTATTTGGATTTTCTATCCGGAAAAATAGATATACTTACCAATTGATCTTAAAAGAAGAAGAGTTTACAGTATCTTTTTTGTCTCTAGAAAAAAGTGATTTAGCAGTGAAATTAGGCAGAATTTCAGGTAGAGAGGGCGATAAGGTATCAGCTATTTCATTGAAATTAAAGGATTCAGAGATAGTTCAAAGTCCCTATGTTGAAGAAGCATACTTTTCAATGGAGTGTAAACTAGAAAATATCTTTGAAACAGGGGATCATGATTTTGTTGTAGGAAAAGTTTTAGCCGTTCATCCCTCTAAAAATATTTTAAAAGAATCACAACCAGCTATATATCTTGGAAATGATACTTTTACAACTATCGATCTATCTCAAGTTAAAAAATTTGAAACTAAAGAAATAGTTGCTAGTATTAGAAATTCTCTAAGCAATAGAGGTGTACAAAATGATTAAAGAAACTCCTTCTGAAGGTTTTATTTTAGACATAGTAGAACCTTTAATATCTTTCCCATCAGTAAGATTAGAAAAAGGTCAAGCAGTCGGAATCTACACTAGTGAACCGAAGTTGATGACAAAATATTTTTTCAAACTAATCTGTGAACCAGAAAAATATGCAAAAAAAGTAACAATAAATGGATTAATCGCAAATGGAACAAACTGGATAGGTAGGTCGTTTACTCATATGGTTGTACCTGAAATTTGGAATGATACCATCTGTAACATCTTGAAAAAGAAACCTAAAAGGCGTCATTTAATATTTATAGGAGCTGCAAAAGATGAAATAGTATCTGAGGAATTAGATAATGTTGCATTCTTTGTTGAAGATTATAAAAAAGAAGGAAGTGTTTTTGTAATAACTGATTCAAAAGAGCTGTTAGAAAAGACCGTCGACAAAGTTCTCAACGAAAAAGGCATTGAGATAGATTTAAACAAATCAGAACTATACAAAGTTATTAGTGAAAAAGAATCAGTTTCTGAATTCAGCAATATAAATCATAATGTTAAAAATTTGAATCTTGGAAATAACTTTATAAATTTGGAGTGAAACTTTAACAACGTTGAAATTATAAAGAACTAAGGGTAGGATAAAAAACTTATCGTTCTCCTACTATTCATGTGTTTGATAAAACTTTACAACTTAAAATATTTTATTTGCTCTACCAAATCTTCTGCTATAATTCTTAACTCTTCACTTAAATTGTTAACGTTTTGACTCATATCTGCCTGTTGTTTGATTGCTTGTGTCATTTCTTCAATCTGTTGAGCTATGTTCATTATAGAAACAGTGGCTGTGTTCATTGCACTATTCATTTCTTGGGCTGCAGCATTCTGTTCCTGTGCACTTGCTACTAAACTTTCAATCATTGAATTAATACTTTCTATTTCTTTTAATATATTCGAAAACCTTTCTTTTACTAAAATGGAACGTTCACTAGCCTCATCCACTACTTTTACTGTATCATCTGTAGCAGAATTTGCTTGTAGAGCACCATCTTGTATCTGATCTAACATTAATCCTATTTTATCGGTGGCTTTTTTGCTTTCTTCTGCTAGCTTTCTTATCTCATCTGCAACCACCGCAAAACCTTTTCCTGCATCTCCAGCTCGAGCCGCTTCTATAGCTGCATTTAAAGCCAAGAGGTTTGTTTGTTCTGTTATAGAATTTATTGCTTCAATTATTTCCCCTATATTTCTAGCTTTTTGAGATAGGCTCTTTACAGCTTGTTGAGTAATACTAGCTTTTTCTTTAGTTTGAAGAATAATTTCAACTATAGACTTTACAGCTTCTTCGCCTTCCTTAGCCGCATTATCAACTATTTCAGCCCTTTGAGCCAAATCCATAGCTGATTTAGATACATTCTGAGCACTTCCAGATACCTCTTCTACTCCAGCTGTTACCTCCTGTATAGACGAAGAAGCATTCTGAGCAGATCTGTTAATTTCTTCCATCTGAGAAGAAAATTCTTCTGTTGTTGAGCTGAGTTCTTGAGAAGTACCTGCTAAATTTTGAGATAAATTATGTATTTGATCAGATTTTCCTGATATATCAGAAACTAAACGAGCTAAATCATTTTGCATCTTCTCTAAAGCAGTCTTTAAAGCCACAAATTCTTTTGCTTTAAATGTTACGTTAGTTTTGAAATTTAAATCACCTTCAGAGGTTTTTGAAACGATTTCTGAGATATGACCGAAAGGTTTAATAAGTACATCTTTTATTAAAAAATAAGATAGAATAATAGTGGCTATCGAAATTATAAGGGCAAAAATTAGAAATCGTCTGAAAAAAAATGCATCGTTTTGGGAAATTAAATTATTAAATTCTTCCATTGATATACCAACAAAAAGAACACCTATCAAATTACTGTTTTCATCTAATAGCGGTTCATAGACTGTTATATAATTATTATTAAGTATTTTTGCTTCACCCAAGTATCTTTGTTTTTGAATTATATAATTATAGGCAGCACTATCTTTTCCAAGGAAAGTTCCAACTGCCCTTGTTCCATCTTTATTTTTTATCGATGTTGATATACGAACAAAATCGTTACCCTGAATTTGAAATATGGTTGCTACAATGTTCATATGATTACTAATCTTATCGACAGCCTCATATCTTTCTTTTACAGGAATACCATCTTTGTCAACTAAAACACCATTTATCAACTTTAATTCTCCATAACTTTGATTGATATACTCTTTAAAAACATTAATTGCTCCCTCAAGCTGTTTTGAATATGTCAAATCAAGCAATTCTGATGTAGAACTTTTATTAACATTAATCGAAACAAACAGTAGAGAGAAAGTGAGCAAAACTACTATCAAGATCTCAATAAGAGTGGTATAGGTAGATAGTTTCATTTAATGATTCCTCCTCTGAATGAAATTAATATACTTTAAAAACCTAATAATATCTTGTCAATGTTTAAGGTGTTATCAAAATACAATAATGATCAGACATACTAATATTAAAAAAGTATGGTTCAAATTTGAAAATTAACAACCTATTAATACCAACTAAAAAAAATAAAAGGCTCTGCTATACTGAACATTAATCTTATCTAAATAATTGAAAATAAAAGTATAGCTTCGAGCCACAACTTTTATCTTGAATTTTATAAAATTACAAATTTCTTTTAATAAATTATCGTCTTTTTATTATAAATCTTGATTTTTTGAATTTGCAGTATTATATCATTTTTTAGTAAAAAATTGATATAATCGTTATGTATACTATGATAACATTTTTGTGATAACATTTCAAAGATATAAAGCTTATAATTGAAAAGAAGATTAATTTTAATATAATATAGAATCAAAAACATAGGAGGAATTAAATGAATCATACTATAAAAGACTTTGAAGAAATCACTAAAGATTTGAAAAATGAATTAGAAAAAATAACTGATTATCAGAGCTATCAAAATCTTAAATCAAAATATTTAGGTAAAAATGGAATGATCAAATCTTTAATGAAAAATTTAAAAAATCTTAATGAAGAACAAAAAAAACAATATGGGAAAAAAATAAACGAATTGAAAAATATAATTGAAGAAATATTTGAAGAAAAACTGAATGAATTAAAAGAAAAAGAAAAGATTTTGAAAGAGAAAGAAAGTTGGATTGACGTAACAATTCCAGGCTCTCCAAGAAAAATTGGAAAACCTAGCTTGATAAGTAAAACTATAAGGGAAATTGAAGAAATTTTTATTGGTATGGGATTTTCTGTTGCTGAAGGACCTGAAATAGAAAATTCTTGGTATAATTTTGATGCCCTCAATACACCCGAATGGCATCCTGCAAGAGAAATGCAGGATACATTTTATTTATCTAACGATAAAAAATATCTATTAAGGACTCACACTTCTCCAGTTCAAATAAGAACTATGTTATCAAATAAACCTCCCTTGGCAATAATATCCCCAGGCAGAGTGTATAGAAAAGATGAACTTGACGCAACCCATTCTCCGGTATTTCATCAAGTTGAAGGGTTATTTGTTGATAAAAATGTTTCAGTTGCACATATTAAGATGTATCTTGAATATTTAGCTAAAAAACTTTTTGGTGACAAGGTCGCTATTCTTCTGAGGCCAAGCTATTTTCCTTTCACTGAACCCAGCTTTGAGGTAGACATAAGTTGCATTTTTTGTGAAGGAAAAGGCTGTAATATTTGCAAAAATTCTGGATGGATTGAAATATTAGGGGCCGGATTGGTTCATCCTAATGTCTTCAAAAGCGTAAATTATGATCCAGACATTTGGGAAGGTTTTGCGTTTGGTATGGGCATAGAAAGAGTCGCCTTATTAAAATATAATGTCCCTGAAATGAGGGAATTCTATAAAAACGACATAAGATTCATCGAATTTTAGCGCTTCCTTAAGGAAGAATAACTCTAGATTAAATCTTATAAAAATTAATTTTGGAGGCAAACAATGAAAATATCATTAGAATGGTTAAATGAATATATAACAATAAATAAAGAGATTCATGAATTAGTAAGAGAACTTAAATTACACACTACAGATGTCGAAACTTATGAAAAAGTTAGAGATAAACTTTCAAATATAATGGTGGGTCAAATTAAAAAAATAGAGGATCATCCCGAAATCGAGAATCTTCTAATATGTAAAGTTGATATTGGGAAAGAAGATATAATTTTAGTAACCGCTGATCTGACTGTAAAGATTGGGGATAAAGTTCCTGTAGCGATTCCAGGAGCTGTTTTAAACGATGGAACTAAAATTGAAGAAAAAGCTTTTAAAGGTGTAGTTTCTCAAGGAATGATGTGTTCTCTAAAGGAATTAGGTATATCAGAAGAGGCAGAAAAAATATATAGAATAATAGACGATGTTGAAGTAGGAACAGACTTCATTGATTACTTCAAGTTGGCAGACGAAATAATTGATTTGGAAATTCTACCAAATAGGCCCGATCTGCTCTCCTATATAGGAATTGCTAAAGAATTACAAGCAATAGATTGTGGAAAAGATTTCGGTATGTTTGATTACACTGAAATTAAAAAAGGACATGGTTTTCCGGTTGAGATAAAATACGATAAATGTAAAAGATATATGGCAGCTACGATAACAAATATAAAAGTTGGACCCTCTCCTTTATGGCTTATTAAAAGGCTGGGAAGTGCAGGTATTAGAAGTATTAATAATGTTGTTGATATTACTAATTATGTAATGCTAGAAACTGGTCATCCTATACATGCCTTTGATTTAGATCTTATTGATAACAAAATAATTATAAGAAAAGCGCTTCCAGGAGAAAAGGTATTTCTATTAGATGGTAAAGAATACACTATGATGGGAGAAGAAACACTTATAACAGACGGCAAAAACATACTGGCTCTTGGAGGTATTATGGGGGGAGAACTGAGTGGCATAAATGAAAATACTACATCAATACTTTTAGAGGTAGCATACTTTGATCCGATTAATATTAGGCTTTCCTCTAGTTACCACAAGATAGTGTCTGACTCTTCCTATAGATTTGAACGTGGAGTTGACCCTAACGATACAGAAATAGTTATGGGTAGATTGATAAAATTACTTACCGAATTAGCTGGGGGAGAAGTATCTACTTTCATTACAGACGTTTATCCTGAAATAATTGCCGAACAAAAAATATTACTAAGAAAGAACTATTTAGATAGAAGATTAGGAATAAGTATTGAAAAAGATGTCGTTTCTCAGATTTTTAACAAATTAAATTTTAAATTTAACCCACTATCAGAAGGATGGGAGATTTTAGTTCCAACAAACAGACCTGATATAACACAGGAGATAGATTTGGTTGAAGAAGTGGGAAGAATTTATGGTTATTCAAATATTCCTTCAAGTTTCCCCTTTACAAAAGGATTAATAGGAACCAGAGGAGAATTTGTTACTTTTAAAGAAAGAGTTGGGGACATAATGCTCTCCAACGGCTATCATGAGGCAAAAACATTCCCGCTTAACAGCGCAAGGAGAATGTGGATGGACGAAAGCCTTGATTTAAAAATTATAAATCCTCTCTCCTCAGAATATGAATATATCTCTTCAAAACTTATTTACGGAGTTTTGGATTCCGCATCTTACAATTTCAGAAATCAAAAAAAGGATATAAAGCTCTTTGAAATAGATAAAGTTTTTAAGAAAGACGACACAAGTCCTACCGGAGCTAAAGAATTTACAAATTTAGCTTTTGTAGCCATTGGAAGAGAAAATGACGAAGACTTCACTGACAAAAGGCTTGTCTCTTTCTACACGGTGAAGGGTGCATTAGAAAACGTCGCTGATGAATTTAACCTAAAACTAGATTACACAAGAAGTTCTTTAAAAGGTTTAATGAGATCTCAAAGCGCAGATGTGCATCTAAATGATAACAAAATAGGATACATTGGTTTATTAGATCCTCAGATTGCTGAAGATCTTTATGAAATAAAAGACCCAGTTTATATTTGTGAGATTAACTTAGACTTTTTATATGAAAATAAAAAAGAAATTAAAAAAATTGTGAGAAGATTTGACTTTCCTGCAATAAGGAGAGAATATGCATTTTTAGTTCCTTTGAATATTGAATTTAAAGAAATTAGTCAGATCATTGAAAATGCAGGAGAAATAATTGAAGAATACAAAATTTTTGATGTTTATAAAGGTAAAAACATAGCACCAGATTACATAAGTATAACTGTATCCATCGTATATCGATCTCAAATTAAAACTTTGACAGACGAAGAAGTAAATAAGGTAGAACGAAAAATGTTAGAACAATTAGGGAAGAAAAAAATAACACTTCGTGAAAAATAAATTCAAAAAATAAACCATACGAAAGGAAGAAAAAAATGAGACGCAGAAGCATTACAAGTTTTTTAATAATGATCAATGTAATAATATTTGTTTTGATGTTTTTGTTTGGTGGACTTAAAGCATTTTCTAGCCCTAGGATATATATACTTTTTGGAGCCCAAATAGGTAATTTGATTTCAATGGGAGAATGGTTCAGACTCATCACTTCTATGTTTGTGCATGGTGGGCTGTTTCATATATTTTTCAATATGATAGCTTTATTTTATGTAGGAAACCTTGTTGAAAGAACGTATGGTCCAGCACGATTTATAACAATATATCTTTTGTCAGGAGTTTTTGGAAATATCTTAACTCATTTGTTTATACCATATGCTATATCAGTGGGAGCTTCAGGTGCAATCTTTGGCTTAATAGGTTTACTATTTGGTGCTGGGTTTAGACGTGACACACCTGTAATACTCAAACCTATAACTGGAACCGCTCTTCTTCCTATTATCTTGATAAATATCATTTGGGGATTTTTACCAGGAGCGAATATAAACAACTTTGCACACTTGGGTGGATTAGCAGTAGGTTTCACGTTCGGTTGGCTCACTCCCATAAGACTTACAAAGACCAGTTATCAAGTTTGGAAGATTCTATCTTATATTGCGTATGGCTTGATCCTTATTAGCTTTGTTATGTTAATAATTTTTGATTTTCGTTATTACATTTTCATCTAATGAAAGATCTTGTGATTTGGAAAGATAAAGTTTGAAATTAAAAAGTATTGCAGGGAGTGCCTAAAACCTTTACAAGACTTAATTAATTAAAAGTGATGAGAATATTACCTATTTAATTATCTAAGTGTAGCGATACTTAACAAAATCACACTTTCTATAATAAAAGTTAAATCAGGGTTCTAAGTTTTTAAGTACTTAAGCAACTATTAAAAATGAGGTGAGTTTTTTGACCATTGAAGAAACAATAGGGAGAAATATAATAGAAGAAAGTATCCAAAAAATTATAGAAATGGACAAAATTATTAATTCTGTTTTAAGAATTGAAAAGGTTGTAGGAAACAAGAATGGTAAATATTTTGGTATACCATTCTTAGTTAAAGATAATATATTAGTTAAAGGAACAAAAACTACTAATGCATCTAAAATTTTAGAAAACTATATTTCTCCATACACTGCCACTGCAGTTCAAAAACTTTTAGAAGCAGGGTTTTCTTTAATTGGGAAAACAAACATGGATGAGTTCGCAATGGGAAATACCAATGAAAATTCATACTTTGGTCCTGTAAGAAATCCTAAAGATCTTAGCAGAGTATCTGGAGGAAGCAGTGGAGGATCTGCTGCAGCGGTTGGTGCAGGATATGTTCCTTTTTCATTAGGTACGGATACCGGTGGCTCTGTTAGACTACCCGCTTCTTTTTGTGGGGTTGTTGGCTTTAAACCATCCTATGGCATGATTTCACGATACGGAGTTACTTCTTTTGCTTCATCTTTAGATCAGATAGGAATTTTATCTAATTCAGTAAAAGACGTCAGTTTAGTTGTTGAAATCATAAAAGGAAAAGATAAAAACGATCCAACCACTCTTAGTCATACTGTTGATCTTACAAGCAATTTGGAAAGAGATTTATCAGATATTAAAATTTGCATTCCAAAAATAGTCTATGACACAGATCTCAACATATCTATTAAAAATAGTTTCAACGAGGCCGTTGATTTTCTAAAGGCGAAAGGTTCAAAAGTTGAAGTTATTGATATTCCGGAATTAGAATATTCTGTAGCTGTTTATTATATTATAGCTCCTTCAGAAGCTTCTTCAAATCTTGCTAGATTTGATGGTGTTAGATACGGTTTTAGAAATGCCTCGTTAGGTTTGAATGATATGTATAGAACCACAAGGGAAATCGGCTTTGGAATTGAAGTAAAAAGACGAATCATTATGGGTACTTTTAATTTATCTGCTGATTATTATAGTAAGTACTATTCCAAAGCTTTAAAAGTTAGGCGCATTATAAGTGATAAATTGTATAATATTCTGGATGAATATGATGTAATGATGACACCAACATCACCGTCAATTCCTCCTTATATGGGCGAAAAATTCAACCCACTTGAATATTATCTTATGGACACATTTACTATACCAGCTAACTTGGCAGGGCTTCCTGCTATAAATATTCCTTTTGGTTTAATCGAAGGACTTCCTTTTGGTATTCAATTCATTGGAAGGCAAATGAAGGATGAAGAACTTCTAGCTATTGCAAATACATTTCACGAAAGTGCCAAAAAGGAGTTTGAAAAAAATGTATAAAACGATAATTGGACTTGAAATACACACTCAATTATTAACTAAAACAAAAGCTTTTTGTTCTTGTAGTACGGATCATTTTAATTCCATTCCAAACCAAAATATATGTCCGATTTGTACTGGTCATCCTGGAACTTTACCCGCATTAAACGAAGAAGCTGTAAAACTCGCGGTTAAAGCTGGATTAATCTTTAATGGGACAATAAATAAATTTTCTAGATTTGATAGAAAAAATTATTTTTATCCGGATTTAGCTAAAAATTACCAAATTACCCAACATTTTTTCCCGATTGTTAGTAACGGATACATAACTATAGAAGGGAAAAAAATTAGAATTAAAAGAATGCATTTAGAGGAAGATACTGCAAAGATGTTTCACGAAGGAGATCAAATATCCACCGCCCAAGAAAGTTTCCTTGATTTTAATAGGTCCGGTATTCCTTTGCTAGAAATAGTTACAGAACCTGATATAGAATCTCCAAGTGAAGCTAGGATGTTTATGGAAAAATTAAGAAACTTGTTGAGATATGCAGAAATTTCAACTGGAGATATGGAAAAAGGGGCACTTAGATGTGATGCAAACATTTCGATAGTAAATTTAGAAAACAATCAAACGAGCAAAAGAGTCGAAATAAAGAATATAAATTCATTTAAGTTTGTAGAAAAAGCTCTCGAGTTTGAGCAAGAAAGATTGATAAAAAATTTAGAAGCTAATATCAAGATGATACAAGAAACAAGAGGGTGGGATTCTACTCGAAAAGAAACGTTTCCTATGAGAACTAAAGAAGACGATGTAGATTACAGATATTTCCCAGAACCTGATTTGCCTCCATTGATATTAACCGATGAATTTATAGATCATATACGTTCTACAATCACAGAGATGCCAGAAGAAAAAGCTAAAAGGTTCATGATTCAATACGATCTACCTCAATATGATGCTGAAATACTAACTTCTGACAAGGAATTAGCAGATTTTTTTGAAAAATGTGTGAAACACGCAAAAGATGCCAAATTTGTGAGCAATTTAATCATGACCGATCTGTTACGAGAATTGAAAGAAAATGATGACGAAATAGAAAACCTTAAGATAAAGCCAGAGTTTTTTGGAGAATTAAAAGAATTAATGGACTCAAATAAAATTTCCTCTAAAATATTAAAAGATATATTCCCTGAAATTTATAAAACGGGAAAAAGTCCAAAGGATATAGTAAAAGAAAAAGGGCTAGAGCAGATAGACGACGAATCTGAATTAAGAAAAATAATTGAAGAAATAATAAAAGAAAATCCTGAAGAGGTTGAAAAATACAAAAATGGCAAGAAAAAATTGCTGGGTTTCTTTGTTGGTGAAGTAATGAAAAAAACAAAAGGAAAAGCCAATCCCCAGAAAACTAATGAAATACTCCTAGAATTATTGGAAAAAGAGTAGGAGGAATCGAATTTGAAAAAAATTGTATTTTGTTTTGCTTTAACAATAATTTCGATAATTTCTTTTACTTTTGTTAATTATACTCCTATAAAACCTAATTTAGACACTAGTGGTTTAAACTTAGCTTTTTTTTCGTCTGAGTTTGAAGGAATAGGGATTGAATTACGATATTATAATTACACAACTCTTTACACAGAAAGTGTGATCTTGAATAGAACTATAAAATTAAAAACAGGCGAAAGTTTGTTTAAAGCTTATATAGATCTTCCAGTATATAATGAAAACTTTGGTGTAGGTTATGAATATATGCTAGAAAAAAGTTATTTTGGTGTTCTTTCTTTAAAGAATTTTCAACGACTAGAAAGTAAAAAATTGTCACATAACTTTTACAATATAACTTTAGGAAAATTTAATATACCTTCCTATTCAATAGGAAATATTTTGTTTCTAAAAGGTAATGATTTCAATTTCTTAAAAGTTGATTCTTTGTTATACAGACCATTTAAAATACCGTTTTCTGTAGGTTATTCTCGTGGGTTTTACCTTTCGTTGCCATTGATACATTTTGATAGTTATTATGTTGATTCTGTAGACATGGGATTTTCTATTATTAAAAAAAATATATATCCCCAAATAGCTGTGTCTGTTCCTCTTAATATACTTAAACAAAATTTACATGTTGGTTCTAGATTTGCTTTTGGTGAAGAGGTATTTTATGAATTTTATCTTTTTAACGAGAATGTCCGTTTCCCATTTTTTTTACTTTTAAATAATGAAGGAGGAGCTATTTTTCTTGAACTGTAAAGAATTAGGGATCTATGTCCATTTCCCTTTCTGTAAAAAAAGGTGCCTATACTGTGATTATACATCTTTCACAGATTTAAATCTAATAGAAGTTTATCTGAACGCACTTAAAAAAGAAATTATTTTAAAAAGCAAAAAACTAAAGAATAGAAAAGTTAAAACTATTTACTTCGGTGGGGGTACCCCTTCCATAATTAAAACAAACTTGATTGAAAACATTTTTCTAACTTTAAAAAATAATTTTGATATTAATTCTTTAGAGGAATTCACTATAGAGGTAAATCCGGATAGTATTAACAAAGAAAAGCTTAGTTTCTATAAGGATATAGGAATAAATCGAATTTCAATTGGATTTCAAAGTACATCAAATAATATATTGAAGACTGTTGGAAGAATTCATAATTATGACGAAGGAATTCACGCTTTTAAACTCACAAAAAAATATTTTGATAATATTAATGTAGATTTTATTCTTGGGTTGCCAGGTGAAACTACAAGCACCATCAGAGAAAATTTGCATTTTATACAAAACTCACAACCATCTCATGTTTCTTATTATTTATTTGATGCTTCTCATAAAACTCCTTTAAAATCCTTGCTTGATAATGGAAAAATGGTTCTTCCGGATGATGATTTTTTAGCGGATCAACTAGATTTGATTTATGATTTCTTAGATAATCTTAATTATAAACATTATGAAATCTCGAGTTGGGCCTTGTTAAACAAAGAATCCAAGCATAACAAGTTGTATTGGAACAATCTAGATTATTTGGGGCTTGGAGTATCTGCTGGAGGACATATTGATCATTTTAGATATGTTAATACCTCTTCTCTGAATAAGTATATAAAACTTATTGATCAAGGAATATTTCCTTATGAATACAAAAATAAAAACGATCAATTTCAGGAATTATTAGAAACACTTTTTATGGGTTTAAGACTCTTCAAAGGAATTAGCTATGATTCATTGGTTGATAGATTCGGGAAAAAATTAACAGATGAAGTAGTGCAAAGTTTAAAGATCAATCTAAAAAGTTACCTGTGTATAGATGATTGTATAAAATTATCAAAAAAAGGTTTGGATTATTCTAGGTATGTTTTTGAAAAAATGTTAGATATACATCTCTGAAGTTTCTAATTTAAGGTAGCTAAATAGTATCAGTCTTTGCTTTTTTTAAAATCAAAATTAGTAAAAAAAACTATTTAATAAAATTTTTAAACTTAAGTCATAAAAATAAAAACAATAAAGTACGAATATTGTAATTCTCGAATATCAAAGCTTTTAAAAAAGCATTAAGGAGGGGGAAAGCTTTTGGAAAAAAAAGAAGAAGTTGATCTATATCTAAAAAATAAAAAGATCTCAAAACAGGACTCAAAAAGTAGAAGTGATTGGGACGACTACTTTATGGATGTTGCTTTATTAGTAAGCAAAAGGTCTACCTGCTCTCATAGGAAAGTAGGAGCAATAATTGTAAAAGACAAAAGAATACTTGCGACAGGATATAATCAACCTCCTTCGGGATTTCCACATTGCGATGAAATTGGGTGTATAAGAGATGACCTAAATATTAAAAGCGGAGAATATCAAGAGATATGCTATGGACTCCATGCTGAACAAAATGCTTTAATGCAAGCAGCTAAATTTGGTATTAGAACTGAAAATTCTAGCATGTATGTAACTCATCAGCCTTGTTCTATATGTGCAAGATTGATTATAAACGCAGGAATAAAAAAGGTCTATTTTAGAGAAAGTTATCCTGATTCACTGGCCAATCTTTTTTTCGAAACATGTGGAATTGAAACAAAAGTGATTTAATTTTAATTAAATTAAAGAGGTGAATTAAAATGCCTTTAGATAAGTATTTTCAATATTTAAGGCAAGATAGGATGACACATATTTGGTGTCCTGGCTGTGGAAATGGCATTATTATGAAAAGCTTTTTAGAGGCGGCGAACAATCTCAATTTGGATAAAAATAAAGTCGCCGTAGTTTCTGGAATTGGTTGTTCTTCAAGAATTACAGGTTATCTTGATTTTAATACTCTACATACCTTACATGGTCGAGCTATCCCTTTTGCTACAGGGGTTAAACTTGCTAAACCTGATTTTGATGTAATTGTAATGGGAGGTGATGGTGACTTATTAGCAATTGGAGGTAATCATTTTTTACATGCCTGTAGAAGAAATATGGATTTAACTGTTATTATTTTCAACAATAATATTTATGGTATGACTGGGGGGCAATATTCTCCCACTACCCCAACTCACGGATGGGCTACAACAGCTCCTTATGGAAATCTCGAGGAACCTTTAGATCCAGTAAATTTAGCTATAACAGCAGGCGCAACCTATGTAGCTAGGTCCACCGTTTTCCATTACATGTTAACTACAAAATATATTGAAAATGCTCTTAAACATAAGGGAATGTCTGTCGTAGAAGTTATAACCAATTGTCATACATACTTTGGAAGATATAACAAAATGTCAAAGCCCACTCAAATGCTCCAATATTTCAAAGAAAATTCTGTGACTATAAGCAGGGCCGAAAAGATGGATAAAAATGAATTAGAAAATAAAATTATCATCGGCGAATTTATTAATATTGAAAAAGAAAGCTACAACGAAAAATATGATAATTTGAAAAAAGAACTGTCATTAGGGGAGGTGTCAAAAAGATGAGTCTTTCCTTTTCAATACCAATAGCAACTAGAATGGTTGGAGAAGCTGGACAGGGAATCATCTTAATGGGTTCTATTCTCGCAAAAGCTTTGGTTAAGGAAGGATATTGGGTAGCTCAATCTCAACATTATGGAGCACAAGTTCGTGGAGGCATCTCCTATTGCGACACATTATTTGATATAGAACCTATTGATTATCCTCTTGCTGATAGTTTTGACATCTTGTATTTAATGCATGGTATTGGTTCTAATCATATAGAGAAACTTAAAAGAAATAGTATTTTATTCTATGATGAAAAATTTGTTGAAAAACTTCCCCCATATATTACAAGGATAACAAGAAAAATTATAAAAGTCCCTGCATCCAAAATTGCTTTAGAAGAATTATCAAATATAAATGTTGCAAATATGATAAGTTTGGGAGTATTATGTTCTGTTACTCAGCTTGTTTCTGAAGATATATTAATTGAAACTGTAAGAGAAAACGTTGCTACAAACTATCGAGATATAGACGAAAAAGCAGTAAGAATTGGATATTCATTGATAGAAAAAAGGTATCCTCTTAAATTTTATGAAAAAATTGAGAGGTTAGGAAGAGGTTATGAATAACAACGATAAAAACAAAACATCGCATAAGCAAAGTTCTTTAAGACAAAGTTTTTCCTATGCTTTTAAAGGATTAATAACTGTATATAAAACAGAAAGAAATTTTCGAATACAGAGTTTGATAGGCTTAGTTGTTTTAATAATCGCTTTTTTTTGTGACCTCTCTACAGCGGAGTTTGTCTTCCTGATATTTGTAGTAATGTTTGTTTTAGTTATGGAATTGCTAAATACGGTTGTTGAAAAGTTACTCGATTTTATCAATCCTTCTTATAATTCAAAAATAAAAAAAATAAAAGATATTTCAGCTGCAACTGTACTAATAACCTCAATTTTTGCAGTAATAATTGGCATAATAATATTTGGTCGAGCGCTGTTCGATTTACCTCCTAAATATGGTATAATAATAGCGATAATTTTTCTTTTAATATTAAACGTAATAGGTATTTTACACAAAAATAAAAATTGATCGGACAATAAAAATGATTTTTTAGAAGAAAAAGGATAAATTTTAAATTTATGCCAGTTACCCTGTAGTATTTTTGCTATTTTGTTTCAAAAAGGAGGAAACTTCCTTTGGATCCAATAAAAGTCCTTATTGTAGATGATTCTGCATTTATGAGAATGGTATTGAAAGATATAATTGACCAACAACCCGACATGAAAGTTGTTGGTTTTGCAAAAGACGGAGAGGAAGCGATAGAAAAAATTCTCTCTTTAAAGCCAGATGTTGTAACTCTGGATATAGAAATGCCTAAAAAAAATGGTTTAGAAGTTTTAACAGAAGTCATGAAAAAATCTCCTACAAGAATAATCATGGTAAGCAGTTTAACTTCTAAAGAAGCCGATATCACTATTGAATGCCTTGAAAAAGGTGCATTCGATTTTATACAGAAACCTGCGGGTAGTACCTCTTGGACTTTCAGAGACGTTCAAGATGAACTTTTAAATAAAATTAGAGAAAGTATGAAGGTTCCTGTTGATAAACTCACTACTGTTCAATTCATCCCTAGAAGGAAAACAAAAAGAAGATTAAACTTTGATATAGTTGGCCAAAAAATTGTTTTAATTGCAAGTTCAACTGGTGGCCCTAGATCTTTAGACGTTATAATACCTCAACTACCTGAGAATTTAAACGCTCCAGTCATCATTATCCAACATATGCCACCAGGCTTCACAAAATCTCTAGCTGATAGGTTAGACAAAATATCTAATTTAAGAGTAAAGGAAGCAGAGGATGGTGAAATTCTTCAAAAGAATATTGTTTATATAGCTCCTGGAGATTTTCATCTTGGTTTAAAAAATGACGAATACAAGGTCAGAATATTTCTTGATAAAAGCGAAAAAATAAATAATGTAAGACCAGCTGCTGACTTTACTTTTGACTTAGCTGCAGAAATATATAAAGAAAATAGCATCGCTGTAATTTTAACTGGAATGGGACGAGACGGTTCAAAAGGCGCTTTTAAAATAAAGCATTATGGTGGCAAGGTAATTTCAGAAGCTAAAGAAACTTGCGTAGTGTATGGGATGCCAAAAGTAGTAGCAGAAGAAGGATATGCAGATTATATACTTCCTAATTATAAAATTCCTGAAAAAATTGTCGAGTTGCTATCTAATTCAAATGGGTCAAGAGGGCGAAAGGTATGAATTCTTTAAATCGAAATTTTAAAAAGTTTTTTCTTATCGGTTTTGTTCTTTTTTGTTTTTCATCTATTTTTTCAAAGAATGTATTCTTTCAGTGGAGAGAACTAGATGCGAGCTCTTATTTTGAGGAAAACGGAAGTACTTACATTGATCTGGAAGTTATTGCAAAACATGCAAATAGATCAATAGAAGTATTTAATTCTACTCTAATTTACATCAGAGGAGAAAAATGGAACGTATTTATCTTTCCACAAAATAGTTTAGCTATTTTAAACAGTAGTGAGTCCTTAAGTTTTTACCCAAACGATTTAAAAATTAAAAATGGAAAAATATTTTTAACTTCAGAATTAATGGCTAAAGTAATGAATTTAGAATTAATTTCTAACGATATGTCAATATATTTAAATATTCCTTTAGCTCGAGTTACTTCTATTACAACAATTATCCAAAAAACTGACGCGAGAATTATAATTGAACTTTCATCAACTCCTGAGGAAATAGGAGTTTATCCTTTAGTTAACAGATCTGGATATCTTTTGAAAATAAGAGGTGCAGAAGTAGCTGATTCCTATATTTATGAAGAATATAAAAACAAAATTAGCTTTATTAAAGCTTATCATTATTCTCCAACAGAAGTGTGGATACAGATAAAGTTAAATAATACTGCAGAGTTAAACGAGATTTTTGAAGATAACAGAATAATACTTGATTTAACTTTTGAAGAAAATATAAGTTTACCAGTTTTAGTATTAGACCCTGGTCATGGAGGTATAGATTCAGGAGCTGTTGGACCAACGAAGTTGTTCGAAAAAGATATCACTTTGGCAGTTGCAAAAAAGGTACAAGAATTGTTGAACCCATATAGTATAAATGTTTATCTCACTAGAACCAGTGACGTTTATGTTGACTTACATGATAGAGCTATGTTTTCAAACGAAAAAGGTGCTGATTTATTCATTAGTCTACATATGAATGATTATCCTTCAGATAAAACAGTTTCTGGATCGGAAGTCTACTATTTTGATTTTTCTGAAAATGCTTACGCCCGAAGAATAGCTTATCGTGAAAATTTAGATATGAACGTTGATAAAAATATAATTCAAACTTGGGTTAGTGATAAAGGAAATAGTCTAAAGCAAAGTGAAAATTTTGCAAAAATCTTAGGCAGTTATATCAATGGAAACGGTATAAGGTTTAGAGGAGTTTATAAGGATGAGTTTGCTGTTTTAGCCTATACTAGATGTCCAGCTGTTTTGTTTGAAATGGAGTTTATAAGCAATCCTGAGGTGGAGAAAAAGTTTTCATCGGAACAGTACATTAATACTTTCGCAGAAATAATAAAGAACGCTGTTATAGAATATTTCAATTTAAAATAACCTAATAAATTCATTTATCAACCTTGTCAATTACGATAGCAGCTGCCACTGCATAATCTCTCTCGTGGGAGAGCGTTATATATATTTCGCCGTCTCCGCCAAATTTACTAAATATATACTTTAATGAAGATTCCTCTACATATGGGTCACCATTCTTCCCATTTAAAATCGTGATTTCTGAATAAGGTATAAATCTCTTAAAACATTTTGTTATCGCTTCTTTGGCAGCAAATCTACCTGCTGCATATTCTCTTTTCCTTTTGGTGCCTTTAAACCCTTCATATATTTCCTTTTCTTTAGCAGAGAGTATTTTTTTTATATGGTCTTCATTTATTCTATCTATTTTAATTATATCGATCCCAATTCCCCTAATCATTGATTATCAACCTCACGTTAACGCCAGGAGTTATCTGTTGGAGAAAGCTTTCAACTCTTTGATCATCTATATAAATTTCGTAAGATTTGATCTCTTCTAAATTAAAAGAGAATCTAGACAAAACATCAATTAACTTGGCATCCTTTCTTACTTTTCTAACTGTGTAATTTGATCCATTTTTTATCTCTTGATTTACATCCACTAAGTTTCCATTACAAGTAACTATTATTTCTTCTCTTTCTAGTAACACTTCTTCATCATTTAAGTAAACTTTCATTTTTTCTGTTTCTATGTCTAAAAAATCTTTGATCTTAGGAAGCTCCATAATTTGAGTCTTTAAAAGATCCCCTTCTTGAATTCTATAGCTGTTATCCAAAATTTCGTCGTTTTTCGTAATAGCTGTTCCGACCACTATTTCATAAGGCAGATTGTTTATTGTAAAATAAAAAACTTCGTTATAATCTCTAAAAACTTGTTCGAGAGTAGGAGATTGTGTTTGTATTTCATCCCCATCGTGTATCAGTTCTTCTAAGTTTTCGACCTTAACACCATTTTTTATTATTATTGGGTACACACTTTTAGGAACTCCATTTAAATAAAATTCTATAGGTCTTACTACTTCTTTAACTCTCAAAATTATAGGTTCGGCTTCTTGTGGCTCTTCAATTTCTATAACGTCCCCTGGATTTACTGCAGAATGTAAGTCTGCAGGTTCTCCGTTTTTGAATATTCTTGCTTTTTTACCAAAATTTCCACGCTTTATTTGAAGTTTTCCATTTAATTCAAAGGCTATAGCAAGAGAGGGAGTACTTACCAATCTATCTAAAGAATATCCTGCTTGAAGCAATACTTGGAGAATTGTTATATCCTTTCCTATCATGAGCATATCAACCTTTTGATTATTCACTTTTACTTCAGTAAATACACTACCTTGTCTTTTTAATGCAACATTCACAATACCTAGCGGAGTTATATATTCACTATCTTCCAATTTTTCATTCTCAAAAAAAATATTGTCTACATTCTTTAAGGTTTTTAGGGAAACTCTATTACTTGGTATACCTAACTTCTCTGCTAGTTTCGTTGTTAATAAAGGTACCTTTCCTCCACCGCCAACTATCATAACCGCGATTGGAGGTTTTCCATTAAGGTTTATAATTTCCTTAGCAATTTTTTCAGAAATATCTTCTATAACCGGAGTTATCAACCGAATTATTTCTTCTTTAGAAATAGTTTGTAGGTTATCTAAAATATCATAGTAAGATATAATTTCTTTTACACTAAGTTGTTTTTTTATATATTCCGCAGTTTTGAAGTCTACCAAAAGACTTTCAGAGATCGCATCACTTATTTCATCACCAGCCTTTGGAACCATCCCGTAAGCAGTTATTATACCCTTATCAGAAATAGCTATGTCACTAGTTCCAGCACCTATATCAATCATAGCAATGTTTAGATTTCTCAAATCTTCTGGTACAACCAAACTTGTAGCTGCTATTGGTTCCAGAGTTATATGAATGGGTTTAAGGTTAACTCTGTCAAGTACAGATAACATTGCTTCAACAACGCTACTTGGAAGAAAAGCGGCCAAAACTTTAACCTTTACCAGATTACCTTTTTGCCCTTCAAGGTGTTTTATCCATTGGTTATCTAAGCTATAATAAAGTACAGAATAACCTACACAATACATATTTTGAGGATATTGTAATTTTTCTGCTGCTGTTTTGACTGCCTCTACTTCCATCTTGTTTATTAACTCTTTATTCAAGTAACCATACTCGGAAACATTTAGTGAACAAGCTCCTGTCGAAGAGATAAGAAATCTTCCCGCAATCGCTATGGCAACTTCGTTTAATTTTTTCCCGCTCTTTTCTTCCAAAGCTTTCTTTACTTTTTCTACTCCTTTTGCTACTCTTGCAACATCATGAATTTGACCATCTATCATTGCTCGGTTTTCATGTTCTACTTCATGGGAATGATGAACAACTATCTTTTCGTTAATTTCATCATAAGAAGCTAAAATTCCTACTATAGTTCTAGTCCCAATGTCAAGGCCAAAAACCATTTTAACACCCTCCTACCCGTACATCTTAAACAGGACAAGTATCGATTCCTATCATAATTCTATCACCGTTACCCCTGTCCCGCCTTCTTCAGTTTTCGCTATCTTAAAATCTTTTACAATGGAAGAATTTCTTAAGTATTCCCAAACCCCTAGAGCTAATTTTCCTGACCCTTTTCCATGAATTATTCTTCCCTCTGTGATACCAGCTGCAATTAGCTCGTCGATAAATCTTTTTATTTCTGGAATAGCTTCATTCACAGTTAATCCCCTAATATCCAATTCAGGATTAACTAGTTCTTTTTTTTCAATCTTCACTTGAACATTTGTTTTTATAGTTTCTTCATTCTCCTTACCTAAAAGCTCAATATCTTTGGGGCTATAAGTTATTTGAATAGGAGAATCTTTAAGTTGTACCGTTACCTTTGAACCTTCAATTTTTTTTATTTCGCCCACTAAATTCCCAGGGACTTTAACAACCATACCTACATTCAAATGTAAATTAGACATATTGTTTTTCGATTTTTCATAAACTAGTTGTTTCCCAACACTGTCTAATTGTAAAGTTAATTTTTCAATTTGCTGAAGTTTGACTTGCATTGCTTCTAAATCATTTCCTTCAACAGCAATTTTTATTTCCGATATGATTTTTTGAACTTCATTTTTTATCTTTTTAAGTTCTTCTTTTATTTTCCAAATCTCTCTATCTATATCCTCTAGTTCTTTTTTTCTTAATTTTTCTACTTTTTCATCATATTCTTTTTTGAGCTTTAAAGCTTTTTCTTCTGCTTGTTTTTGTATAACCAAACTTTCCTCGTACTCTTTATGCATTAAGGTCAATTGTCTTAAAATTTTTTCATTTTGTGCATATCCTTTATCTAAATTATTATACGCCTCTTGAATTACTTGAGAATTTATTCCCAATCTATGAGCAATTTCTATTGCATGTGAAGCACCTGGTACTCCCACTAATAATTTATAAGTGGGTTGAAGAGTTTCACTATCAAAAGACATGGAAGCAGAAAGAAGTCTTGCTTCCTCTAAGGAATAAACTTTTATTTCAGAAAGATGAGAAGTTGCAAAGATTAATGGCCCTTTATCAAGAAGATACTTTAATATTGCTTTACTTAAAGCGGCCCCTTCTATAGGATCTGTACCAGTTCCTAACTCATCAATTAATACTAAAGAATTTTCATTTGCCTCATCCAAGATTTTTTTTATGTTAACTAGATGAGCTGAAAAGGTACTAAGATTTTCAGCGATATTCTGCTGATCACCTATATCTGTATATATATTATTTATATAAGGAATCTCAGCGGTTATAGACAATACCGGTAATGCCGCATGAGACATAAAGAAAGCAACTCCAATTGATTTCAAAGTAACTGTTTTTCCTCCTGTATTGGGACCAGTTATTATCATTCCGTTTCTGTTGAGTTCAACATCTATGGGCACTACCTTTTCTTTATCTATTAATGGATGACGAAGTTCTTTCAATTTTACGTTTCGGGAAGTTCTGTTTGGAAGAACAAATATAGCATTATTTGCTTTAGCATATTTAACTTTTGCAATATTTGAATCTATATATGAAATTATAGCTACATCTTGTTTAAGTTTATTGATATTTCTTTGAAGCTCAAAAGTTAGTAAAGAGATAATCCTGTTGATTTCGAGTCTTTCATCACTTACCAAATCAATATATCTTTCATTTAACTCTATCAAACTTTCTGGTTCTATAAAAATTGTTGAGCCTGAATCTGATTTTCCTACAGATATTCCTTTAATTTGATTTCTGTTTTCTGATTTAACTGCAACACAAATTCTATCGTTTCTTTCTATAGGTTGATCTATAGAAAGATATTTATAATACCTGTTTTTTATCCGGTTAAATTCGATGTTGATTTGATTTTTAACTATAGATATACCTTTCCTAATATTTTTCAATTCAACTGTAGCTTCATCTTTAATATTCCCATCTTGAGCAAAAACCTTTAATAATTTCTCACGGATTTCATTTAATGGATCAAAATATCTTATCTTTTCAGCTAATAATTCATCTACTTTAGAATAATACTGATAAATTTTATTGGAAAATTCTAAAAATTCACCTATATTACGAAACTCTATTCCTTCCAAACTTTCTTGTTTTTCGACCTTTTCCAAAATATTAGATATATAATTAATTCCATATAATTCTTTGACTTTACCCTCCATTACCAAATCTAAGAATAGGTTAGAAATTTTTATTTCTTTTTCTAGGTCCTCAAAATTATAGTAAAATTCTGTATTATATAACAAGAAATCTTTTCCATATTTTGTATTTGAATATGTGGATATTATTTTTATAATATCATTTATTTCTAAATCTTTCCGAGCTTTTTCTAAAATTGAAAACTCACCCCTAATGTAATAGGTAAATAATTTACAGTAAAACTGCCCAGATAATACCTTGTTTCGTAGCCTACAGTGAAATAATAATTCTTAAATCCTAAACCTCCGTTAACTGCTATTTCTGTGTTAAAATTTTTGAAAAGATCTTCAGTATGTACTCCACCATAAGCAGAAATTACGAAAAAAAGATCTTGTATAATATCCGCACAGTACTTCATATGAAGCCCCAGTGAAATACCTGTACTTTCATGCACTCGCCCCTGATCAAAAAGTTTATAATTGTAAAATAATCCAAAATATGGGCCATAATTTATCATTTTATTATCTTCGGTAGGAATGAGAAAACTCATTCTGACCCCAAAGTAATCAACTTTTTCTTCATCTTTACTTAAAGTATACGAATAAGAAGGGGTTAAAGAAAATTCAAAAGCATATACTGAAATTCCAGTCAAAACCAAGAACATTAAAAATGGTATAAGCATTTTTTTAAACAATTTATTTTCACCTTCTCTTTAAAATCTTGTCATCGATATCTAACTGATTAAATATTTCTTCGAAGTTCTCTCTTATAGATTCTACATCTAAACCACATTCTCGAAGTTGCTCTTCACGGGTACCGTGTGAAATAAATTCATCTTTTATACCAAAGGCAAATATATGTTTATCTCGTAACTTGTATATTTCTTCATTGAAACCACCTTTTAAGCTACCTTCTTCAAATACAAGTATATACTTTGCTTTTTCTTTCAATGTTTTCATGACAAAATCGTCTAACGGTTTAACGCTGCGAACACCTATTATATTTAGATCATATTCAGATAAAGCTTTCTTAACAGTTTGAGAAATGGTTCCAACTGCAAGAACATAAATATCAGAATCTGACTTTTTTAAAAATCTCCACTCTCCATCTACTATTTTGAGATTTTCTATTACTTCTGATATATCAATTTTTTCACCATCTCTAGGAAAACGAATAAACCTAGGTTTTTTTAACCCTTGAATAACTGACGTATAAATCATATCGGCTAAGTCTTGGGCATCTAAAGGAGCCCAAATTTCAACATTAGGAATTAGTCTACTATAAGAAATATCAAAGACACCATGGTGAGTAGGGCCATCTTCGCCAACCAACCCCGCTCTATCAAGCAAAAGCAAAACAGGTGCATTCTGTAAGGCAACATCATGAATTAACGAATCGAAAGCTCTTTGCATAAACGTAGAATATATATCAACAATCGATAAAACTCCTCCTAATGAAACGGCTGCCGCAGTAGTCACCACACTTGCCTCTGTTATCCCCAAATCAACAACTTTTTCGGGAGCAACCTCTTGCAAGATATCAAGGCCCGTACCAGATGACATTGCAGCTGTAAACGCTATAAATTCAAAGCTTTTAAGAGAAGCAAGCGTGTGACCTACAATTTTACTATAGGAAATTTTATCTTCTTTTTTTGATACTCCGTGGTATTTAACTGGAGCATTTTCTATCTTTTCAAAGCCCTTTCCTTTCTTTGTAAGTACGTGCAGTATAATTGGTCCTTCATCATAATCTTTCATAAAATTAAAATATTCTTCTAGTTTTTTTATATCGTGACCTTCCACTGGTCCATAATATTTTATTCCCATATCCTCAAAAAAAGCAGCAGGAGAAGAATAAACCACATATTTTAAAGCATCCCTAAATTTTTTCAAAAGATTCTCAAAATCTTTTCCTACTTGAGAATCCTCTAAAGAGCTTTTTAATACTTTCTTGGTTTCTGTATATTCTTTCTTTACCCTAAATTTGTTAAGAAGCTGTGATAAAGCGCCAACATTTTTTGATATAGCCATCTCATTATCATTCAAAACGATCTTAACATTTGCACCTTGATAGTTCAACTGATTTAAGGACTCAAGAGTCATTCCGCATCCCAAAGCTCCGTCTCCAACGACAGCTATTATGTTTCTTTTTCTATGCTTGACTTTATCAGACAAGAAGAAACCTAACGTCGCTGCTATTGCTGTACCAGCATGACCTGCACCAAACTTATCAGCACTTGATTCAAAAATATTAGTGTATCCACTTATACCTTCTTTTTTCCTAATATTTTTAAATTCTTTCCATCTACCTGTTAGAAGTTTATGGACATAACTTTGATGACTAGTATCCCATATTATTACATCTTCAAAAGGGTCAAATACTCTATACAATGCTAAAGTTAATTCTACTATTCCCAAATTAGATGCAAGGTGGCCGCTGTTATTGGATATTACTGTATATATATATTTTCTTATTTCTTTAGCTAATTCTTCTAATTCTTCATAACTCATATTATTAAGCATTTTATAAAGAGGAATATCTGTTTCCATCGCAATATAATGAGATTTTTACCTAATAAAAATCTCACTTCCTCCTTTCCCGCTACTATATATTTGTTAGCAAGAAACCTTTGCTCTCTAAGTGAGCAATGCTTGAGAACGTGCTATTTTATTAATAACTCCATTTACAAAACTTGCAGATTTCTGTGATGAATAAGTTTTTGTTAATTCTACAGCCTCGTTTAAAATTACTTTTACAGGGATATCCTTTTTATTTAAAAGTTCGTAAACACAGATCCTCATAGCTGTTTTTTCAACATTTCCAATTCTTTCAACGGGCCACCCTTTAGAATATTTGTCTATCAATGAATCATAAAAAGATTTTTTATTATAAATTTCTGTCACATACTTTTTTGCTTCTTCATAGTATTCTTTTCCTAAATTAACTTGCTCATTAAGCTTTTCTAAAGTAAAAAGTATTTCATCTAAAGTTGAGTCGTTTATATCCATTTGAAAAAGGCTCTCAAATACTATCTTCCTCATTAATCTTTTTTGAAAAACAGAATCATTCATTTTTTTCGTCTTTCTCCTCTGCTTCTTCGTTTGAATAATCTTCTGCCTTTTCTTCTTTTATCTCTTCCCTTTCTTCTTCCTCTTCTTCTACCTCTTCTTCCATATATTCTTCCATAAATTCTTCATACTCTTCTTCAATTTCCTCTGGTTTAGCTATAGTTTCAATCGTAATGTCAATGTTTGAAACGTATACTTGAGCTAGCTTTTCTAGCTCCTCTTTTATTTTTCTTTGAACCCTTTTAGAATATTCTACGATGTTCTCTCCGTATTTTGCCGGAATTTTTAAAGATACACTAACACTTGTATCATCATTTACCGAAACTTTCACACTCTTTTGGGTGTCTTTTTGAATTTTTTCATTGAATATTCTCTCTTCTTTTAAATATTTTTCAACTGTTTTATAAACCATATCTTTTAAAACATTTTCAGAAATACTAATTGTACCGTAATCATTTTGTTCAGTAAGTGGCATGCCACCAACCTCCTTTTTGATATTTTCAAAAGAAACAAACAATTACTTTGAAAATTTTTTATTAATTATACTTGTTATCACAAATCCAATGCAATTCAGAATCATATGGTTCTTAAAAATTATATCACAAATCAAAACATTTTTAACTGATTTTCTTGAACCTTATAGCTCTTCTTTTTGATGTTTTTAACCTTTTTTAATTTATTTTCAAGGTCTGCTCTATCAGATAATTGTTCGAGTACCTCTTTTGCTCTTTCTACAATTTCCGCAGGAAATCCCGCCAATCTTGCAATTTCAATTCCATAACTGTTATCACTTGTGCCATCTTCTATTTTATGCAAAAAAATTACACCTTCCATTGTTTCTTTTACTTTTATTCTTTTGGCTACCACTTCATTATAGATGTAAGACATATAAGTTAGTTCAGTGTAATGCGTTGCAAAAATAGTATTGCATTTTTTTACCTGAAATAAATATTCGGATATTGCCCAGGCCACAGAAATTCCGTCTAAAGTACTTGTCCCTCTTCCAACTTCATCCAGCAAAACTAAACTTCTTTCAGTTGCCCTACTTATTATTGTAGACATTTCCAACATTTCTACCAAAAAAGTTGATTTTCCTGTTACAATATCATCTCGGGCTCCTATTCTAGTAAATATTCCATCATAAATTGGAAGTTCTGCCTTTTCAGCAGGAACAAAACATCCAATTTGAGCCATTATACTGATAATTCCAGCTTGTCTAACGTAAGTTGATTTTCCACTCATATTTGGACCTGTTAAAATTATGTAGAATTTATCTTGATCAAATATTAAATCATTTGGAATAAAATTACTTACAAAACGTTCTACTACAGGATGCCTGCCGTTAATTATTTTTGCTTCTCTTGATTCCTCCAACATTTTAGGCCGTGTATAATTGTATTTCACACTTGCTTGGGCAAAAGATCTAAAAACATCAAGTTCGGCTATTCTATCTGCTAATTCATTTATTTTGGTTACGTATTTTTCTAGTTCTAATAAGATTTTATCAAATAATTCTTTTTCTATAGCTTTTATTCTATCTTCTGCTAACGTTAATTTCTGTTCTATTTGACGTAATTCTTCAATAGTAAACCTTTCGGTATTAACCAATGTTTGTTTTCTAGTATAATGTTGTGGGACTTTTGCTAATTGAGTTTTAGGTATTTCAATATAAAAACCGTAGACTTTATTCCTGCCAACTTTTAAACTATTAATCTTCGTCAATTCTTTTTCTCTTTTTTCAATTTCTGTGAGAATCTTATCAATGTTTTTTAATATATTTCTATATTCATCTAGTTCGCCATGTACTCCTTCTTTTATAACCCCTCCACTGCCTACGTCTGTAGAAGGTTCTTCATATATAGACTTTTCTATTAATTCCTTAACCTCGTGTAAGGTATCTATTCCATCGAAAAAGTTATTAATTCCCGGATTTGTTTTCACTGATTCAATAATATAAGGGAATATTTCCAAAGAATCTTTCAATGCTATTAAATCCCGAGGTGTGGCTTTATGTAAGGATATCCTAGAAGAAATTCTTTCTAAGTCTTTTACATGAGACAAATATTCTTTTAATTCTTCCATTAAAAGATGATCGTTTTTTAGAGATTCTACATAATTTAGTCTTAGCTCAATTTGTTCTTTATTTAGTAAAGGAGTTATAATAAAATCTCTCAATTTTCTATTTCCCATACTGGTTTTTGTGAACTTGAGGATATCATAGAGTGTTTTTCCCTTGGTTGACGAAGACGGCAAAATTCCCAAATTTTCTATCGTGTTTGAATCCAAAAGCATATATTCTCTTGTCTTAAAACGTTTTGGAATTTTCATATGTTTAATTTTAGAGAACTGAGTAAGTTCTAGATATTTTAAAACTGCGTCTGCTACTTTTAGTTCTTCCTCATTATAATCCATATAATCAAGACTAAAAACTTTGTATGTATTCTTTAAGTGATCCTTGAAGTTACTAGAAAAATACCATTCTTCCAATACCTCTACATACATATTTGGAAACATATCTTTTATTTCTTTATATAAAAATTCAACTTTTTTTGATAAGAGAATCTGTACAAATCCAAAAGAATAAATAAAATCTAGAAGTTCATTATCAGTAAAATCAAAAGTATCTAAGTAAAATTCACCTGTAGAAAAATCAAAAACCGCTAGAATGTAGCTATCCTCATTTTTTGATATCAAAGTAGAAAATCTATTAAACTCATCTATCATGCTATCGTCTACTATTGTTCCCGGCGTCAATACCCTCGTAACTTTTCTTTCAATAATTCCTTTAGCGCTTTGTGGATCTTCCACCTGTTCACATATAGCTACTTTATATCCATTGTCTAATAACTTTTTTAAATAATTATCAAGAGCATGGTAAGGTATACCTGCCATTGGATGACCATTTCTCTTTGTTAAAACTATTTGAAGCGTTTCACTAACCTTTTGAGCATCTTCAAAAAAAGTTTCATAAAAATCTCCCAACCGAAAAAGCAATATTGAATCTTTATACTCCTCTTTTATTTGAAGATATTGCTTAATCATTGGAGTTAAGTTGGCCATTTCAAATAACCCTCCAAAATGTTTAAGAAAAAGGAGGACGCAGTGGTTCGGCGCCCTCTTTTTTATTTTAAAAAGACTAATGCTTACCTCACTTTTTTTGAGAATTTTCTGTAGTTTCACCTTTGGTGGATATTACTTTGTCTATAAGGCCGTAATTTAAAGCTTCTTGTGCATTCATAAAGAAATCTCTATCCGTATCTCTTTCAATTTTTTCGAAAGGTTGACCTGTATGAGTACTTAGTATATTGTTGAGATCATTCCTTATTCTTAGAATTTCACGAGCATGTATTTGGATGTCTGCCGCCGAACCTTCTGCTCCACCCCATGGTTGATGTATCATAATTCTTGAATTTGGTAAAGAATATCGTTTTCCTTTCGATCCGGCTGCCAACAAAACTGCACCCATCGAAGCCGCCTGCCCTATACATATAGTTGAAATATCAGGTTTAACATACATCATTGTATCGTATATTGCCAAGCCAGCGGTAACAGACCCTCCAGGAGAATTAATGTACAAAGAAATATCTTTGTCAGGATCTTGGGATTCTAAAAAAAGAAGCTGGGCTATTATTAGATTTGCTACATCATCATTTATCACAAAGCCCAAGAAAACTATCCTATCTTTTAATAGTCTAGAATATATATCGTACGCTCGTTCATATCTTCCTTCAGTTTCAATAACTACTGGTAAAGGTATAGCCATTTTATCGCCTTCCTTTTCTTACTTTTTCTATTACTTTATCTGCAGTAAGAGGTGTTAAAACTATTTGTCCACTATCCATATAAATAACTGTCTTAACTCCTTTTCCATATGTGGCATCTATTAAGCTTGTTGAACCCTTTATAGTCCCATCATCTTCGTTTTCAAACTGCGTTATTACATCGATACCTTGATAAATCTTTTTAATTTTTGAAAACTGAATTAAATTAGCTGGAACAATGGAGTGTATTCTTTCAGTCGGAATATACACACCTTTACCAACTGAAACAAACATATTTTTCCTCCTCTACTTTTTTATACATTTTCATTATACAAAAAGAATATTATGTTTTGATGAATAAATTTTTAATCCGTTAATTATTTATATTTTTAAGTAAACTCTCCGTGAAAACTACATATCAGTAAATTGACTTTTAATTTTCTCGTATTGTTCGTCTATTCTTATTTTTTCTTCTTTTAAAGTAACTAACTTTTTTCTTGCATAAGTTAATATTTCTAAAGCTTTTTTATAAATATGAAGAGCATCTTCTATATCAATATCTTCTCTTTCGTTTTGAAAGTAGTCATTTATTCTTTCCAATAATTCTAATTGTTGCTTGAAACTCAACTCTTTTATTTCTTCTTCAGTAAGATTAATTATATCTTTCATCTTGCCACCTTCTTAATTTATTTCTTTACATAGTCGTTCTTAAAATTTTAAAGGACTTGTTACTTTCACCATTTATAAATTTTGTCTATACTTGAATCTGCACGTCCGTCTTTAAAAATAAGACTCACTTGTTCACCCTCATTCAGACTAGAAACAGAATCAACAATCTCTTCATCTTTTTTTATTAATACTCCATTATATAAAAAGGCCGCAAAGGGACTTGATTCAGTTAACCGTTGAAAAATATTTATTAGAGAATTATCTAGTTTGTCAATTTTATTCTTCATTCCTGTAAGAATATTCGTTTGAAAAGTTTCGATATCTTTTAAGAAATTTTTTAATAAAAAATTCAACAAATTTGCGGTACTTTCTAATTTGTTAATATCAATACTTTTTTCGGTATATTCAAAAATTAATTTTATCTGCTTATTATATTTTAAATAGTTATCATCAAGTTTTCTAAAACAATTCATTATATCTTGATTGATATAATATTTTAAATTGTTTACAGTATTAAAGGAAATTAAACTTTCTGTTCTTGAATAAATCCCGTTAAAATACATCATCACATCTTTTTCAAGAAATTCAATTTTATCTACATAGTAATTAATTTGATTAACGATATCTCTTGAAACTTCTGTGGGAGTAGAATAACTTTTCCAACTCACATAATCAGGAATTGTTCTATCTTGTTCATGACCTATTCCTACTACAACTGGTATTTTTTCATTAAATCTTGCAATTAAATATGCCAGTTCTAAATCATCAAAATACATCAAATCGCTTTTAGAGCCTCCTCCTCTGATAATAACAACAATATCATAATCTATTTTTGATTTCAATATAGCTCCTAAAGCATATTTGATACCAGGAACAGTATTAACTCCTTGCATGGGGGCAGGATATAAATGTACTACAGGAATAAATCTGGCATGATTTATGTTTTTTAAGAAATCACCAAAACCTGCAGCTGTTGGTGATGAGACAACCGCTATTTTTTTAATAGGCTCTAATTCAGTTAATTCATGCTCTACTTTTCTTAAAAGTCCGTTTTTCTCGAGTACTTTTAATATTTCCCTTCTTTTCTTTTCTATTTCTGAATCTCCAAGAGGTATTACATATGTTCCATGAACCACATATTTAGCTTCTCTTTTCCAAAAATTAACTATTCCCCCAAACTTCCATCTTTTGTTTGTAAGCTCTTTTTCAGATTTAAGTTCACAGTGTTCAAGAAGATAAGGAACCGACGATTGATTGAAAAACACTGTTATAGAATAATTTGAATTTCTTACTTTCTGAGATAATTCAATGTATAAATCGCCCTTTTTACTGTATTTAGCATGAGTTACGTCACCTATTACCTCTATCTCTTGCCCATACATTGGAGAACTTACAAAAATGGAGTTGAGATATTCAATAAGTTCTTGTATTGATTCAAATTTAAATTCATTTTGTTGGTGAAATAACAACTGTTAATTCTCCCTTCACTCTGTCTTTAGATTCAAAGAATTTTATTGCTTGATCGACATTTCCTCTAAAAAATTCTTGATGTAATTTGGTCATCTCTCTAGCCACAAATAATTCAACATTGCCCATATGATCCTTAATTTCTTTCAAAGTTTTTATTATACGATTTGGAGACTCAAAAAAAACTATTGTGCTTTCTATCTCTTTTTCATTTAACTCCCTTAAAAGCCTTCTCAATTTTTTATCCCTTGGTAAAAAACCCAAAAAAAGAAATTTCGAAGCTCGAAACCCACTTAATGCTAAAGCTGTTGTAACTGCAGACGGGCCAGGTGCTATGTCGATTTCAATACCTTCTTTCCAACATTCTTCAATTAGGTTTGCGCCAGGGTCTGAAACAGATGGCATTCCTGCATCACTGACTAACGCTGTGAGATCATGCTTTTTAACAAGGGTAATAGCCTCATTTAAAAGTCTTTCAGAATTTATTTCATTAAATGTAAATAATTCTTTTTTCCCTAAGTTATAATGATTGATAAGTTTTAAAGTAATTCTTTTATCTTCAGCTATAACCAGATCCGCTGTTTTTAATATTTTAAGGGCTCTATAAGTTATATCTTCTAAGTTACCTATTGGTGTACCCACTATATAAAGCTTTCCCATTAGCTACCGTTTTTCCTCCCAAAAAAATTTTTTGAAACTTCACACCACGTATTTGAATTAATATTTTTCCAAAAAGTCTCCCATTCACAAATATATTCTCCTGCAAAATCTGTATTATTATAACCCTCTTTATAGGTTAAATCTTCCAATTCTAAATACAATGACCCAAGGAAATTTCTTAAATAACCATCTAAATCAACATTTTTAGTTTTTTCTTCAATTTCCAATAAATACTTTATTTCTTTTAAATCCTTTTTATAATTAATACAGTTGCAGGGATTTAGTAATTCGTCTACTACTATTTCTGGATCATAATTTAGAAAATATCTAAATTTCATTACCAATTTTTGGTTTTTTAAAGATTCTGGATTAACCATGTTTTTATTAATTATTTTTTCTTTTTCTTGTCTTAAACCTTTTTCGATTTCTTTTTTGAAGTTTAAAGTCCATATCTCTTCACCATCAACTTTTTCTAATCTTGTTCTCACACCAAAGTTGTCATACCATTGAATAATTAGGCTTTTCCTAAGATTTTGGGAAACTACTCTATTAAATGCTTCTTGATTTTTTATTCTATATTTCCTTTCTCTCTCAAAACTCATAATTATATGTTTATATACTCAAATCTCCTTTTATTTTCTACAAATTACAGATTACATTATTATTTAATACTCTTATCTGTTAAAATTGTATATCCCTCTTCTAAAATTTGCCAATTTTTAAGATCTTGAAAAAATAATTAAAAAAAGCAAAATATACCTTTATTATTATATCATATAATAAACAACATAATAAACAACAAAAATAATTAGAGACTTCAATTTTAAAATAATAATTTGAATAATTACTAAACAAATTCTAGTTAATATACAAAATTTTATATAAATTTTACTTTTTAGAAAATTATTAACTTGACAAAACTTATTTAACTAATTATAATTAACTCGAATTTTATAATTGATCAAAGAGGAGGTATTAGTTATGACAAGAGATGAATTATTCGGAAAGGTAAAAGAAATTATCGTAGATACATTGAGTGTTGATGAAGACGATGTTACTGTTGATGCATCTTTCACAGATGATTTAGATGCCGATTCATTGGAATTGGTTGATTTGATCATGGCATTTGAATCTGAATTTGGAATAACAATAGAAGATGAAGAGTTGGAAAAAATTCAAACGGTCGAAGATGCCGTTAATATCTTAGCTGAAAAACTAAACATAGACGACGAAGATTAACCCAGAGAGGGGAGCTCTTGCTCCCCCTTATTTTTTGATCAATTTTGTATGTTCTATATTTTCAGCTACTTTTGAAATAAAGAGTTTCTAAGAATAAGTTCTAAATTTTAGTAGGGTACAAGGTGATGCCCTATTTAATTTATTTTAAATATAATATTAAAATACAGTACAGTAGAGAAGTGTTTCGATAAATTTCCATAAAAACATAGAAAAACTAACTATATATGTTTTATCTTCTTTAGAAACGAAAAATTAAAGAATATTTTTAGAACATAAAAAGCATATAATTTATCTACTTCTAAGAAAGGAGAGAACCTAAAAATATGAGTGCAAAAAAATATATAATTGTTACAGGTGGAGTTCTAAGCGGAATTGGAAAAGGTGTTACCTCTGCTGCTATAGGAAGACTTTTAAAGGAATTTGGATTAGAAGTAAATTCTTTAAAAATCGATCCTTACTTAAATGTTGATGCAGGAAATATGAACCCTAATCAACACGGGGAAATTTTTGTCACTGAAGATGGTTATGAGGCCGATCTTGATCTTGGTCATTATGAAAGATTTTTAGGCATAGACATGAAAAGATTTAACAATATGACTGCTGGACAAGTATACAAATCTGTGATAGAAAAAGAAAGAGAAGGAAAATATTTAGGAGCCACTGTTCAAATGGTTCCACATGTAACTGGGCGTATAAAAGAAAGAATAGAAGAGATTGATTCTGAAATATTACTCGTAGAAGTAGGAGGAACTGTTGGAGACATTGAAGGAGAAATATTTTTGGAGGCTGTAAGAGAATTATCTTTTGAAAAAGGTAGAGAAAATTTTCTGTTTATTCATGTAACTTTTGTTCCCTACCTTAATGTAACAAACGAATTTAAAACCAAGCCGACACAACAATCTATCCAACTTCTAAGAAGGATAGGTATCCAACCTGATATGATTTTGGTAAGAACAGAGAAAGAAATAGACTTACCGAGTTTAGAAAAAATAGCGCTCTTTGGGGGAGTACCTCTCGAGTTTGTAATTAACCTTCCAGATTTAAATAACGTTTACGAAGTTCCTGAAGAGTTAAACAAAAAAAATTTACCTTTTCTGATTTCTAATAAATTAGGGCTTCCAACAAATAAGAGCTGTCGCGAAAACATTAAATTGAAATCACCAAAAACCTTCAAGAACCTAAGAATAGCCTTAATCTCTAAATACACAGGAACTGATGATGCTCACAAAAGCATAATGGAAAGCATTTTTTTAAGCGGAGTTAACAGACCAGACATTATAAATGCAGATGAATTAGAAGAAATGGAGGAAGAAAATCTTAAAATATTCTTAAAAAAATATAGTGGAATTATCATTCCAGGAGGTTTTGGCAAGAGAGCAATTGAGGGTAAAATAAAAGCTATAAAATATGCGAGGGAACATAAAGTACCTATTCTAGGAATTAGTTTAGGCATGCAGTTGATGGTAATTGAATTTGCAAGGAATGTTAAGGGTTTGGTGGGAGCTAATTCTACCGAGTTTGATGAAAACACTCCCTATCCTGTGGTGGATTTAATTGAAAAAATTTATAATCTTTCAAATAAAGACAACGAATATGAATACAACAAAATGAGGCTAGGTGCCCACAAAATCGATATTTTACCCAATACAAAACTTTACAATATATACCCAGAAAATACCATTTTTGAAAGACATAGACACAAACACGTTGTTAACTACGAAAAGTTCCCAGAAATATTTGAAAAATCAACAAATAACTTTGACAAGATCACTATCGCTGCTATGTCAGATTTTGTAGAGGCAATCGAACTTAAAAATCATCCTTTTTTTATAGGAGTACAATATCACCCAGAATTTAAATCCAAAGTAGGTAAGCCGCACCCACTTTTTCCAGCTTTCATAGAAGCCGTTGAAAATTATTCCAAAGATAATTGAAGTAAAACTTGTAAGAATTAGGAATTAGTGTGATTAGTCATTAAAAAGATAATTTTACTGAGGTGTAAATTAAGAACCTTGAAAAAATAAGGAGGCCTGAATTATTATGAATTTTTATGAATTGTATTTAAGATCCTTTTATGACTCTAATGGTGATGGATTAGGAGATTTTCAGGGATTAAAGCAAAAAATTGATTATATTTGTGAATTAGGAATTGACCATGTGTGGTTATTACCAATTCTTATGTCTCCTGCCTTCCACGGTTATACAATCTCTAATTTTTACAAAGTTAATCCAGTCTATGGTACTTTAAAAGATTTACAAGAAACTTTGGATGAAGGGCATAAAAAAGGTTTGAAGTTTATACTTGATCTTCCAATAAATCATGTAGCAGTAACCTCAGAATGGTTTCAGAAAGCTTTAAAAGGAGAAGAGCCTTATAAAAATTGGTTTATTTGGGCTAATGAGAAAGCAGATATAAACGAAAAAAGGCATTGGGACGACAGCAAAATTTGGTATCGAATAGGAAACAAGTACTTTTATGGAATATTTGGTCCAGCTTCACCTGACCTTAATTTTGAAAGAAGAGAATTATGGAACGAAATGAAAAAAATTTTCAAATTTTGGTTAGATGTGGGTTTCGACGGTTTCAGATTGGACGCTGCAAAACACATCTTCGACTTTGATACGGAAAATATGAGATTTAAATATCAACATGAAAAAAATGTTGAATTTTGGAAGGAAATGGTTTCTTATATTAAATCAATAAATGAAAATGCAGTAGTAATAAGTGAAGTTTGGGACTCCCCTGAGATAGTAAGAAAGTACGAAGGCATTTTTGATATAGGATTCAATTTTCCTTTGGCAGAAGATATAAAAATGACTCTAAAAAGTGAAAGCACTAAGAAATTCGTAGAAACGTTAGAAAAATGTATGCCGGAATATTTACCAAACGGTGAAGTTCAATCCGTTTCTGGAAACTTCTTAACAAATCATGACATGACAAGAATTATTTCAGATTTAAAAGATGAAGAAAAAGTAAAATTGGGCCTGACTATGATTTATACTTTACCTGGTGTTCCTTTTATTTTTTATGGTGAAGAAATAGGTATGAAAGGTGTTCCTATCGACGTCAATTACACCGAAGATAGCCAAGAACCTTTTCAGTGGTACGAAAATGGTTTTGGTATTGGTCAAACTGAATGGAAGGGTTGCAAATTCAATCCTCCCTACTCAGGAACATCTGTAGAAGAACAAACTATGGAATTTAATTCTATTTTGAATACAGTTAAATCTTTAATTTCATTTAGAAAGACTAACCCTTGGATAGAAACATCCAAAATTAAAGTATTGAAATTTGACCAAAATGTGGTAGAATTAAGCGCTTATGACCAATTAAATGAAATTATAACCTATTACAACTTAAAATCATCGAAAAGCTCGATTTTTCTCCAAAATGGAAAGGAATTATTATCGATTGGTGAAAATCAAATTAATAAAAATAAATTAACTTTGTCTCCTTATGGAGTTTATTCAATAAAAATAAAATGATAAACAATATTTACGTAAAGAAAAAATTTTTAACACTTTAGAAATATAGAAATTTTTGAGGAAAAGTTCTTAAATCTTAAAATATTTAACAGACACCCAGGGAGATATTTATATTTATATAGTTTTGTTTGGTATAACCGTGGATGTAATACTTATTATCCTAAAGAAATATAAAGTAGTTTAAGGAATAAAATATCAATTAATTATCTCCTATTTTAAAATAAAAAATCTTTAAATAAAGCTTCACATTTAAGACGAAGCTTTATTTTTTTGTAATGCATTTTCCTACATTTCGTAGTATAATTAATTAAATACACGTTTTATAGCACTTGAAAAAATATTTGGTGGTGAAAAAGTATCATGGATCTTTCTGTATATTCTGAAATAGGGAAATTAGAAAAGGTACTTTTACATAGGCCTGGCAAAGAATTAGAAAATTTAGCCCCTTTTTATCTATCAGACTTATTGTTTGATGATATACCTTTCTTAAAAAAAGCTCAAGAAGAACATGATTACTTTGCAAAAATTTTAGAAGATAATGGTGCTGAAGTTTTGTACCTTTCAAAATTATTGGAGGAGACTCTTGCAGAAGATCGTCTTAAAAATCAATTTTTAGACGAATTTTTAGATTTTTCTGATATAAAAAATAAATTTATTTTTGAATTATTAAAAGATTATCTACTATCACTAGAAACAAAAGAAATGATTAATAAAATAATAGCCGGGGTTAGAACGGATGAATTAGATATTAAAAAGAATATTTTCTCTTTACGAGTAAGAAGGGTTGATATAGAATTGCCTTTCTTCCTAAATCCCATGCCAAATCTTTATTTTCAAAGAGATCCTGTTGCTATTGTAGGAAAGGGCGCTTGTGTAAATAGAATGAAAACAGGAGCTAGACGAAGAGAGGTTATGTTGATGGAATATATACTGAAATATCATACGGATTTCGAGGGAGTAGAGTTTTACTATGAGAAAGAATTTCCATATTCTATTGAAGGAGGAGATATACTAATTCTAAATGAAAAAACTCTTGCAATAGGAATTTCTCAAAGAACTTCTCCTGAGGCAGTAGAAATCCTAGCAAAAAGATTTTTTGAAGAAGAGAAGGATTCCTTTGAAAAAATAATAGCTTTTATAATTCCTCATAATAGAGCATATATGCATTTAGATACAATATTCACCATGGTTGATTATGATAAATTCCTTGTTCACGCAAATTTGAGAGGAGACTTAAAAACATTTACTATTTTTAAAACAGACAAAGGTTTTGATTTCCAGGAACAGGAAAAACCTTTAGAAGAAATATTGAAAGACCATTTAAATTTGGATCATGTACATCTGATAAAATGTGGCGGAGGGGATATCATTGCTTCCCACAGAGAACAATGGAATGATGGCTCAAATTGTTTAGCTATTGAGCCTGGAAAAGTAATAGCTTATGATAGAAATTATATTACAAATAAAGAGATGGAAAAAACGGGAATACAGGTTTTCACGATACCTTCAAGTGAGCTCTCAAGAGGTAGAGGAGGACCTAGATGTGCTAGTATGCCCTTAATCAGAAAACATATAGTATAACAAAGGTGTTAATGTATGAATCTTAATTTGCATGGTTAAAATCTAACCAGAAAATAGTACTAAACTAACTTGAAAAAACGTGTATAATATAGCTTAATATCAATAACTACGGAGGTGTAATTTGTGGCTAATGTTTATGTTGGTGGTAAAAGTAAAAAAAGAGGTAAAACTTGGTTAATTTTTATAATAATTATCGTTGCAGTAGCAGCTTTTTTTGGATTTATGTTTTATAAATATAAAAATCTTACATCTTCGCCTGTTATAACATCTGATAAGATAACTTATACTATTTCATACAATGACGACTTATATTACGTGAGAATCTTAAACAACAATAGAAAAATAATGATCCTAAAAGTAGAAAACGGTACTACTTTCCCAGGACCGTACATAACTTTGACTTCAAATAATTTGGAAAAAGCTACAACTGATTTTCTTAAATTGTTTGAATTAAATTCTAACTTTAACTATCACTTTTATTTAAATGATGCTTTGGCTAATGAGTTAACAAACAAATTGAGTGGAAGTAGTATGCAAGGTATTGATGGTCTATTTAATTCTCTAAAGACCAATAAAATTTCATTTTGGAAAGTATTCAGTTATAAAAGCTACGTTAAAACCGTTAAGGAGTATGATAGAAATACTAATCTTGATGAAGAAGGATTCGTTGCACTTATTAAAGGTTTTTCACAATATGCTATAACAAACTACGATAAGTTAACTATACCTACACTTTTAAATCAACCCATAATAGTAAATATTGGAGCTCAAAGTATTGAAAGAAAATATGCAAACCCTGATGCTTTTCTAAGAATCAAAGAAATTCTGGAGTGAAAAAAGATTTGAAAACCGTTATTGTACATATTTTTTCTTTTGTTTTGCTATTTTTCTTAGTTGTTAGCTTTATAGCACCATTTTTTTTAAATATAAAGGGTAGAGAAAAATCTATTGATCTCCCTTACTATTTTTTAGTCTTAGGAAGAGATGAAGATTTAGAAAACACAGTCCGAACAGATGTAATTATTCTAGCAGGTTTAAACAAAGGAAAAATTCTTCTTTTATCTATTCCAAGAGATTTAATAGTTAATATTGATGGCAAAGAAAGAAAAATAAATTCTATATATGAAACTCATGGTATAGAAACCTTAAAGAGAGAAATAGAAAAATTAACTAAGGTTCCTATACAAGATTACATAATATTTGATTATTCTATATTTAAAGAAATAGGTAATCTTCTAGGACCTGTTGATATCTATCTAGAAAAGGATATGCAATATCAAGATTATCATCAAAACTTGTATATAGATTTTAAAAAAGGAAACAACCAATTAACTGGAGAAGAACTACTAGCATATGTTAGATACAGAGACGATTTGGGTGATCTTGGTAGAATAGAGAGACAGAAAAACGCTATATTTGCTTTAATGGAAGAGGCTAAAAAAGCTAATGTAATAAAATTATCTGAGGCTGCTGATCTTGTGTTAAAAAATACTATTAATACCTTTGAATTAAATGAGTTGTTATTCTTATATGCGTACGGCAAAGATGCTACCTTAAATTTTATTCAATTTCCATATCAAATTGTTGATAATTATATAATTGTTGACAATTCGAAAATTAGTGATTTGCAGCGAAAACTCTCTACTTTCGAAATAGAAGAAACAACACAAGAATCAAAAATTTGGATTTTATTTACTAAAAACTTTAAAAGTAGCGTCTATAACTTTTACACCTTTGTTTTTTCCACATGGACAAGCCCAGGTTACCAGATAAAGGTTCTGGATGAAAAGTTTGACCTTTTGAGTAGTGACCACTGTTATGTTTTTTTTAAAAATTTAGATGAAGAAAAAAAAGAAAAAGTAATGAAAGACCTTGAAAAAACATATAAAACAGAATTTGTAGAAGTAACAGATAAAATAAAATATTTTGAATTAATTAAGTTTATTGCGGACAATCTCATTAATACTCTTGACTATGATGTTTTGGTGGTACTGAATGACAGATGGTAAAAAGAATTTAAATGTTGTTTTTATGCTAGCTAAATCGTTTTTCAAAAGATCAAAAAGCCACTTCAAATTTTCTCTTATAGCTATGTCCATAGGAGTGTGGGGTTTAATAGTTGTGAGTTCAATAATAAACGGATTTAGTAGTGTTCTAGTTGATTCTATTACATTCTTTTATCCTCATGTAGTAGTTTACGGATACTATGATCAAAATTTGCCAGAAGTATCCTCTCTAATTCATTTTAAAATTACCGGGACGGCAATTTTTAACAAAAATCAGCTTTTTTTCTCTCAATTATTTGAAACAAATGATATTTCTTTTTACAAAAACTTTTTAACTGAAAGTTCGGATACAAGTGGATTAATAATTGGTAAGAAATTATCAGAAAATTTAGAAGTAGACATTGGACATAAATTAATTTTAATAACTATAGATAAGTTCTTACCTTTTACCCAAGAATATATCGTGTCAGGTATTTTTAATTCAGGTGTTCAAGTTTATGACTCTAATTTAATACTTCATGAAAATCCAAACATTGATCCAAAAATGTTGAGTTATACTGGTATATTTTTAAATAATCCAAAAAAATCGAAACAATTTAAGCAGAAATATTTAAATAATTATTCCGCTCTAACTTGGGAAGAATCCAATGAAACATTGTTAAAAGCTGTACAATTAGACAGTTTATTCGCTTTTATTATCACTTTTTTTATAATTTTAATATCTGGATTTAGTGTTTCAAATGCTGTGTCTTTTTCTGTATTTACAAGGAAAAGAACAATAGGAATTTTAAGAGCTTTAGGTCTGAATAAAAGAGAGATATCTCTTATATTTGTTATCGAATCTTTTTTAATTTCATTAATAGGCTTTTTTATTGGAGATATTCTTGGCATAATTACCTGTTTATTTCTGATATTATTGAAAATTCCTCTACCTCAAGATTTATTTTATGTTAATTATTTACCAATAAAAATACTACCAAGTACTTTCTTAATCGCATTTGTTACAAACACCCTTGTTTCCATCTTGTTTAGCTTTATCTCATCTCAACGAGCGGCAAAAATCAATCTCGTAGAAGCTTTGAGGGAGGAGTAATTCTTAAAACATCTTATAATCTATCTTTATTTATCGTGTATAATATTGTTAGAAAAAAGACTTTGAGTTTAAATAACCATATAACAAAAACAATAAAGTGTAACCTCTTCCTACTGTTTGTTAAAAGATAGCGCTAAGTATTGATGAAAATTCTTAGGATTTACAAAGTAAAAAAACATACGTCAACAAGGAGGAATAATCTTGATAGAAAATCAATTTGTTATGATTAAACCTAATGCCATAAAAAGAGGATTGATTGGAAGAATTATTGAAAAATATGAAAATAAAGGATTAAAAATAGTGGCTTTAAAAATTATTCAGATGAAAGAATCTCAAGCACAAGCTTTATATCAAGAACATGAAAAAAAGGATTTTTATCCATCTCTAGTAGACTTTATTTTGTCTGGTCCTGTTATTGTTATGATAGTTCGAGGTCCAAATGCTGTACAAGCTGTAAGACAAATAAATGGAGCCACTGATCCTTTAGAAGCTGATGTGGGGAGTATTAGGGGAAAATTTGGTTTAACTATAACAAAAAATATAGTTCATGCTTCTGATTCAAGAGAAAATGCAGAAAGAGAATGGCGTATTTTTTTTGATGAGCAAGAGATTGTCAACTATTCATTAATAGGCGAAAACGAACTATAAGTCAATCTTTGCTCATGATCTCAATGCTAGTAACAAGTAAATTACCTTACTTAAAGGCGGTTTACAAGGCATAAGTCTTCTGTAATTTCAAGGGTTAATTTTGTCTTATACGACACGGATGAAGTTTAAGAACATGATATTTGGATAAGTGTTTGCTAGCCTAGCTAAGTAAAATATTTACATGTTAAAGGAAAAGAGGTGAAAAAGATGAGAGTCATGGGGCTAATATTATCTGGTTCAAGTGAAGACAACCTTGATAAATTGACTATTAAAAGAACAAGTGCCGCTGTACCAGTTTTCGGAAAGTATAGAGCAATTGACTTCACTTTAAGTAATATGGTTAATTCTGGAATAATTAACGTAGGAGTATTAACTCAATATAATCCTAGGTCTTTAATGGATCATTTGGGAAGTGGTAAGGAATGGAATCTCGATAGAAAACGAGGAGGACTTTTTATTCTTCAACCTTTTATGAGCCCTGAAAATCCCAAAATGCATTATGAAGGAACTGCGGATGCGCTTTTTCAAAATTTAACTTACTTAAGAAGATCTTCGGAAGATTTTGTGTTAATTGGTTCTGGAGATCATATTTACAATATGGACTACAGAGATCTATTCAAGTTTCATGTTAGAAATGGCGCTGATATTACTCTATTAACGAGAACTATAGATAAAGGTACAAAATTAAGCGATTATGGTCAAGTTGTTACTGATGAGAACAACAGAGTGCTAAAGATATATGAAAAAGTTCCTAAGCAACACTCAGACAAAATCTTTTTAGGAGTTTATTTTATGAATAAAGCTTTTTTGATGGAACTGCTATATGCTAATGTCCCTGATGGAAAGTATGATCTCTTATTAGACATAATTATCCCAAACCTTTCAAAACTTCGAGTTTTTTCTTATGATTTCAATAATTACTGGCGAAATATTAAAAAATCTGTTAAGGAATATTATGATACAAATATGGATATATTAAAAAAAGAAATAAGAGACGAGCTGTTTTATAATCCTGATAGAACCATATACACAAAACTTCGTGACTCAGCCCCTCCAAAAATTAATATTAATGCTCAAATTAAAAATTCTTTTATTGCAGATGGTTGTATAATAAATGGAGTAGTTAAAAACTCCATACTTTCTAGAGATATCTTTGTAGGAGCTGGTGCAGTAATAGAAGATTCAATAGTTTTACAAGGAAGTGTAGTAGAAGAAGGAGGAATAATTAGAAAAACAATTATTGATAAAAATGTAAGGGTTAGATCTGGCAAAAGACTAGAATGTATAGGTGATGAAATAAGCTTGATAGAGAAGGGCGCGATTATCTAAAAATGGAGGGATTTATATGAAAGTTATTGGCGTTATTTTAGCCGGTGGCCAAGGAAAAAGATTAGGAATCCTTACAAATACTTTAGCAAAACCCGCTGTTCCTTTCGGTGGAAAATACAGAATGATCGATTTTACATTAAGTAACTGTGTTAATTCTGGCATTAACACAGTAGGAGTGGCTACTCAATATATGCCTCATCGATTAGTAGAACATTTAGGAATTGGAAAACCATGGGATCTTGATATCAAAGGCGGAGGGCTTCATATATTGCCACCATATCTAAGTAGATCTGGAACATCTTGGTACAGGGGAACAGCCGATGCAATTTATCAAAATATGGAATTTCTGGATAGATATAGACCGGATTTTCTGGTTGTTCTTTCAGGAGATCATATTTACAAAATGGATTACAACAATATGATTGATTACCATATAGAAAGAAATGCCGATTGTACAATAGCTTGCATGGAAGTACCTGTTTCAGAAGCTCAAAGATTTGGCATAATGGTTACAGATCCTTTTAACAAGATAGTAGAATTCCAAGAAAAACCCAAAAATCCTAAAGGAACCCTAGCTTCTTTAGGAATTTATGTGTTTACCTGGAAATTCTTGAAAAATGTTTTAATAGAAGATTCACAAGATCCAAATTCTGATCATGATTTTGGGAAGAACATTATTCCTAAAATTTTGGAAGAGAAAGCCAAACTTTATGCCTTTAACTTTGAAGGATATTGGAGAGATGTCGGAACAATTCAATCATATTTAGATAGCAATTTAGAATTACTAGCTCCTCTACCCTTTCTAGATTTACATGATGAAAGTTGGAAAATTTATACCCAGTCAGAAGAACTGCCACCGGCTTTTATAGCAAACTCATCCGAAGTAATTAAAAGCATCACTAGTGAAGGTAGCGAAATTTATGGAACAGTTGAAAACTCGGTTATTTTTCAAGGAGTTACTATTGCAGAAGGGGCGGTTGTAAAAGATTCTGTGCTGATGAATCATGTTTTTGTCGACAAAAATTCATATATTGAAAAATCGATAATAGCAGAAAACACTTTTATAGGTAAATCGGTCAAAATTGGCGTTGGAAAATTTGCCGAATCAAAAATTGACAAAAAAATATACAATTCTGAAATTACAGTTATTGGATTTAACACCAAAATTCCAGATGGGGTGGAAATAGGGAAAAATTGCTCTATTGATAACTATATCGATCTTTCAGAATATAATATAAAAGAAATAAAAAGTGGCGAAGGCATTATCAAACAATAAAATATAACTTCCCTAGTTTGATTTCTCTGATTATAAATAAGGAGAATAAACATATGGACTTCTATGCTGTTAAATTTATAGCTGCGTCTAACTTAACTGGAGAAACCTATGTTGGATATATATTTGGGAAAAAAGGGCAAAGCCCTCAATTCAATGTTGTGGTATTAAACAGAAGTCAACTAAAAGAATTCGAAATTCCTGATATTACTAAAGACTATCTTGAATTTAAATCAGACGTTGATATGCTCTATTACCAGTTGTCTAAAGAAAAGGACAATTATACCCTGACTCAATTTAAAGCTTATTTTTATAGCGTTTTAAGAAAAATGAATTTTGAAATTGTAGGAACAAAAATTTTTTTAGCCGTTGAGGAAAATGATGTATATGTTCTGAAGTCTTTAATAAATGACATATTAAGTGAGTGGGCGGGCGAGACAAAAATAAAACTAGTAGCACAAAAATTTGATTATAAAGATTTGACATGGATATCTGCTGTAAAAGAAAAAGGTGAAAAAGGTTTTGAAGAGTATCTTAATAGACCAGATGTTAAAAATGCTAAAGAAGTTTTCCCAATAATTGATCCAGTAGAAGGTTACCCTGTGATAAAACTAGATGTAGGTGAACCTATAATAGTTCTAGAAATAGATAGGGAGAAAGAAGAAAATAGGGAAGATCCGGGTAATATTTTAGAAGGAAAAGTCATTTCTAAAGAATTAATTCCTTCAACGAGTTATTTATTTTTAAAAATAGATTTGGGAAGACATGGAATAGGAAAAACAATAGTACACCAAGATTTAAAAATAGCAATAGACCAGAATAAAATACAAATTTTAAGAAAAGCACGTGATGCCCAAGAAAATAAAGAACAAAAAGTAATTGGCGATTTATTCGATAATTTACAGAAAGACAATAGTTTTTATGATCGCCGTAAAATAAGTTCTTTTGATGTTATTATCATTGGTGGATTTTCTATTATAGCGATACTTTTAATAATTTTAATAGCTGTTTTACTAGGGGCCTTTTAATATGAAAATTATATTAACTTTCATTATTATGGTTCCTATAATTATTTTTTCTATACTTTCTTATCATTATGTAGGTCAAATAGTCAGATATAGAAATATTAAAAATGTTGAAATAAAAGAAGCTCTTGATCTTATAAATGAAGTGGAAGAAATATATGCGCTTCCTTTGGAAGAATTTTTACAAAGATGTGAAATCAAAGACACCATAATAACTACTGAAGCTACCATTTATATCTTTGAACATGATGGGTATGACTTCTTGTATATATCTAAATAAATGGAGGATCAAAATATTGAGGGTCTCATATGCCACAGCAATTGAAATGAACTTAAAAAAAGGTAAAATTAACGCTGATAATTATACTGCCTACATTCTAATTGGTGAAAAATGCATGTATAATTGTTCTTTTTGTTCAAAAGCACAAGAGTCTGACAGCAAAGCAGATCTCTTGTCTAGAGTAAAGTGGCCAAAGATAACTTTGGAAGAATTTGTTAACAACTTTAATGCAAACAAATTCAAGAGGATTTGCATTCAGGTGGTTTCTTCCTCAGATTATTGGGCGGAATTAGATTACGTGCTAAATTTTCTTAAAGATAAGAATATAAAAGTTTCTGTCTCAATAAGACCAAAAAATATTGAAGAAGTAAGATTTCTTTTCAAAAAATATTTAGTAGATACTGTTGGAATTGCACTAGATGCAGCTAATGAAAAACTTTTTAGAGAAATTAAGGGTGGTAGCTTTAAATATCTTGAAGATTTTTTGATAGCAATTTCAAAAGAATTTCCAGGAAAAATAGCTACTCATATAATTGTTGGATTAGGCGAAAGTGATGAAGATATTGTTGATACATTATTAAAAATGAATAAGTATGGAATAATTGTTAGCTTATTTGCTTTCACTCCTATTAAAGGCACAAAATTAGAAAGCTATTCTAGCCCTAGTTTAGAAAGATACAGAAAAATTCAATACGTCCACTACATAATTGAACACTTCAATGTTACCAAAGATATCTTCTCTTTTGATTCAAACGGAAATATAATGAAGTTTCCCCAGTTTGAAATAAATAACGAAGAAGCTATGAAGACATCGGGTTGCTCATGGTGTACGCGTCCTTTTTATAATGAAAAACCGGGGAAAAAATTATATAATGTACCAATTCCACGTTTGTGAATTTTTTACTTAAAATTAGAGCAAGGAGAAGTTTAAATGAAAGCATGGGAAAATGAATTAAAAAGAAGAAAAAACGCTAAACCATCAAAATTAAGCGAAGAAAATTGGGAAAAGATGCAAGAATTAAGCATATTTCCCGACGATTTACTGTTAGCTTTTTGGGAAAGCAATGTACCTGGTTCCGATGCTCCAGAATCGATGATTGTTGGAGCTGTCCAATCAGTTGAAAACATGGGGAGAGATGTTTCAAAAGCAGAAATCTTATTAGAAAAAGGATTCCAATATCTAACGACTGGTGACTACCCAAAGTTAAAAGCTATAATCAGCGAAATATTTTATTTGCTCGACAACGCTCCAATCATAGAAAGTCATAGTTTTCACAATTATAGTAGACCTTTAAAATGGGAAGAGATTTCCAAATCTTTTCCTCAAACAAAATTCACTCCCTCCAACAATGTTGATCTAAAAGATAAAATTCATGGTGGATGGCTTGGACAACTTGCAGGCGGTTCTATGGGTACAAGATTGGAAGGATACACTCATGATGCTCTAGAGCAAGTTTATGGGGATGAATTAGGTCATTATATTGGAGAGGTGTCTACTTTAAATGACGATGTAACTTACGAATTAATCTTCTTAAAAACATGTGAAGAAAAGAAAAAAGAAATATCTTCTATCGACATTGCAAAAAATTGGATTAGCTACATTCCTTTTGGATGGAGTGCAGAATTAATAGCTCTTGAGAATATTAAGAGAGGAATTTTTCCGCCAGTCTCTGGATATTTTCATAATCCGTTCCAAGAATGGATTGGTGCCCAAATGCGATGTATGGTTCAAGGATTAATCGCCCCTGGTGATCCGTATAAGGCTGCAAAGCTTGCATTCATTGATTCTCAAGTCTCACACAGTGGGAATGGCATATATGGTGGGATACACTCTGCAGTAATGACCTCTTTAGCCTTTGTTCTAAACGATCCTAAAAAAATTATAATAGAATCCTTGCAATATATTCCAAAAAATACAGAATTTAACAAAATTGTACTTGATGTGATAAAATACTGCCAAGAAACGAGCAATTGGCTTACAGTTTTAAGAAAAGTAGAAAACGATTTCGAAAGTTATAATTGGGTTCATCTTTACCCAAACACTGCGGCTGTAATAACTTCTTTATGGTTTGGAGAGGGTAATTTTGATGAATCAATGAAAATTGTTGCCTCTTTTGGATATGACGTAGACTGTAATGCAGGTGAAATCGGTACAATTTTAGGAATTATATACGGTAAGCAAAATTTGCCTAACCACTGGTCTAATCCTTTAAAAAACTGTTTAGAAACATATCTCCCTTTTTTCAAAAAAATGAAGATATCTGATCTGGCAGAATGGACATATGAACTAACAAATATCACCTGATATTTTAAAGTATTTGTTAAGAAGATAATTAAA
>NZ_DAOPSE010000004.1:0-20722 GCF_035349255.1 Defluviitoga sp.
CAGCTGGCATAACAGTTAATGATGAGCCAAGGACAAGTACTAAGTCTGAACGTGACATTATTTTTTCTGAAACACCTAGGTATTTTACGGGTTCTCCAAAAAAGACGATATCAGGTTTTATAGTTCCACCACATATATCGCATTTTGGTATAGTTTCTCCATGCATTTTTTGAATAAGTTCTTGCTGTGAATAGTATTCCCCACATTTTATGCAATAGTTATCCCAACAACCTCCGTGTATTTCATACACTTTTTTTGAGCCGGCTTTTTGGTGTAAAGAATCAATATTTTGAGTTATAATTCCCTCGATTTTTCCTTCTTCTTCCAATTTTACTAAAAATTTATGTGTGAAAGTTGGCTCTGCTTGTTCAATCATGTCTAAAAAAGTTCTGTGAAATTTGTAGAATAATGAAGAGTCTTCATAGAAGTAGCTTATATCAAATATGCTCTCAGGATCTTCAATATTAGCTTTTGTATATATACCATTGGGCCCACGGAAGTCAGGTATGCCAGCATTAGTAGACATACCTGCTCCGCTTAAAACTGCGATCTTTTTTGATATGTAAATAAATTTCGCACATTTTTTTGCTAAATCAGACATTTGTTTTTTATTCACCTCTATATTTACTTGTATATTTACTTGCTTTTTGTTAAATGCGGTGTTATTTCTTGCTCGACGTTATTCTCTTTGTTAGCTTTTAAATAGTTTAGAAGAGTTTTTGCTGCAATCATGGGTCCTTCTTCTTCGAAACCATTTATTCCTAATTGTGTTCGTAACGTTCCAACTTTTACACCACTTTTCATCATTGCTTCCATGTATTTTCTAGCAATTTTTTCGTGCTTTTCTCTTCTTTGTACAGCACCAAAAGGATTGGCAAAGTAACTATGAGTTAACCCTTTTTCTGACGTTGTTCCTTTTGCCATTCTTGCTCCGTGTGAAAAAACTTCCAATGCTTGTTCTATGTCATCAAAAAATTCTATTACTTCATGTTTTTCGTCCAAGGATTCATAATTGTTTGCATAAAAGAAAAAATCTATTTTAGTTGGTTTTATAATTTCATCGTAATTAGAATATGGAACAATTACTCTTGCATTTGTTTCGTTTGGATTCATAAAAATACTTCTATCCATTGTTGAGTAGGCATAGCTAGGTTGTAAATCGTCGAGTCTTACGAATGCCCCTGTTTCAGTTCCGTAAGCAACAACTGTTCCATCTTCTAAAATGTCAAGTGAACCCATATCATCAATAATAATGGTAACTCTTGAAACTTGCTCTTTGATTCGGGTTAGTGCTTCAAGCGTTTCTGATTTTCCTGCACCGCTATCACCTACTAGCATTATATTATATGAGGTCTTATCTTTTAACTTTACTTCAGCCAAGGCGCCATGTATGGGCAATCTACCTTCATCAATTACAAGCAAGTTATGGATTGTCAGTATCATTTTCTTCATGTAACCAAAGTAATCAATAGAAGGATCATTACCAACAAGAGCTACATATGTCCCATCATCTTCTCTATATATTATTCCATTGAAATCTTTTTCATTTTCAAAGAAACTTTTATCTATACCAAAAATATAAATGCCATCAGGTTTTTCGAATTTTAAAGTTCCAAAGTTCGCAAATTCAAATAAATTAGCTAATCCTGCAGCTAGTGCAAAATATTCTTTGTAAACAACAACATATATGAGTTTGGTGTGTACATAAATAGGAAATACTAACCAATCATCCGGATTTTCAATATTAACTTTATGTAATATAGGCTTATCGACAACCTTAAAGAGTCCGCTTCTTTTGTTTGAACGTGTGTAAAAAATTACAGGAGGTTCTAATATAACACTCCAAACAAAATACATTTCGTACAGAAAATCTGCATTTTTAATCTTTGCTTGTGGTTCAAAATCTATCTGGTCAAGCGTAAAATTTGCTTGGGCTCCACTAGGGAGTTGTCTTAATATTTTTGTTCTTTTGTCTGAAACATTTATAAGTATTTGCCTGTATGTTTCTAGTACCAAACTTTTTAAGTCATAATTATTTTTTATAAGGGTAATTTGTTTATGAATCCTGGTTTTTGGATCGTCGCTAAAGGGATCTTTTTTTGTCATGAATCGATGTTTAGCCCGCCAAAGGTTAAAGGTATTCTCAATGAACATTGTTAACATATGACGATAAGGTACTAATTTTGGAAAACTAAAGTATGTAGATGCGTCTAAACTTTCTAAAGTATTGGCTGAAAGAGCTAAAAGTAACTGTACAATTTGTTCTATATCGTACTTTTCAGATATCGAGGTTTTTTCTGGATTTTTTAAGAACAGTTGAAAAAAGGTTTGAAAACTGTTATGTGACTGTTCTGCATCATCAATTATCTCAATTATCAATTCTCTTAAATATTTCGAATTTAATATTTGCGAAATATTTGAGTATGAAACTTCACCCGGAATAATTTTGGTTCTTTCAAAAAGCATAATTATACGCCTCCGCTTTGAAAATATATATCAATCAATTTAGATCTCAGCGATATTATTTGAAACATTTAAACTTTCGCCTAAAATTTTTGAGAATAAGTCTAACACTTCTTTTACTCCCTCTTTTGTTTTTGAAGAAAAGGGTATATAGATGTAGTCACCATATACAGACAAACTAGTTTTTATTTGTTGCTGCATCTTTTTTCTTTCAGATGCTTTTAATTTGTCGACTTTTGTTAAGATAATTATAAAAGGTATACCTAAATCTCTAAGCCATTCAATCATTACGTAGTCTAATTCTTGAGGTAAATGCCTGTGGTCTAAGAGTAAAAATACCATATCTAAATTGTATTTGTTGTTAAAATATTCCTCAAGTAGTATTCCCCATCTTTCTTTTTCCTGCTTTGAGACTTTAGCAAAACCATACCCTGGAAGGTCTACAAAGTAATATTTGCCATTTACTAAATAATAGTTTATAGAACGGGTTTTGCCGGGTGTTGAACTTACTTTTGCTGTTTTTATTCCTAGAACTGTGTTTAAAAAGCTAGACTTTCCAACGTTCGACCTTCCTGCAAAGGCAACTTCTTTTTTATCTGATGGGGGAAGGTCTTTTACATCATAGACTGTTTTTATTAACTTTGCACTGGTAATCTTCATTATTTTCCTCCTAATGTTACTGTTGATACTTTTTTGGGGTAGAGACGCCCATCTAGGTCGTCTCTACCGAACGAACGGAGCCCACGTTAGAGATTATAGGGACACACATTGAAAATTAGTTTTGAGAAAAAAACAACTATTTCATTTTCCCTATTATACTATATTTTTATTTTTAAGTCTAATTGCTCAGAAATCCTTATTGATGATGTTTCAAAGCAAAGTGTGAACTTTTCAATAATTTTTCAACTTTCACCACTGAGTATTAATCCATCTAAAATATGCAACTTTACCTTTTTTTACAGAAATTGTCACTTTATTTTCCGTGGCTTGATTGCTTATTCCTAAAGATTTAAAATGATCTAAGTTTTCATTATTTAAAGGATATTTAAAGCCTTTTAGAGTTAAACCTTCAACTGGTTCTCCTATTCTAATTATAGACCATGTCTCACCAGGTATTGCCTCCTCAACCGCATAATCATCGACGACCCCAACTTTTATATTGGCTTCTAGAATGACTGGGTTTAGTTCTATGTATTGAGCCAAAAGATAAACGGTAGCAATTTCTTGATCTATTCTGTTTCCAAAAACACATGAAATAACTACATCCCTTTCTTTTTTTTCTTTTATAAACATTAATGCCAGTTCTGTGTCAATTTCATCTTTTTCTCTCGGATAGGTAATAATCGTGGTTCTATTCTCACTAGCCCATTTTATGTCTTCAGGATTTGCTGAGTCTAAATCACCTATTAAATATTGAGACGGTATGTTTAACTCTCTATATATTTGGACTCCAGAATCACACGCTATTGTTATTGAAGCCTTAAGAATTTGATTTTTGTAGAAATCTAAAGGACTTCTTTTTTCGGCTCCTGATATTATGTAGACTATTATTCTCGCCTCCTGTTATCAGTTGTCTTTTAAAAAACGCCCACTTTGGGCGTTTTAGTTTTTATCTTATATTCATAAAAATAATTGATCTATCGGTTTTTAATTTCAGAAAATGTCTTGTACAAATTGTTTGCTATTAGAATTGGAGTTACATAATAACTGGTATGCTCAATGGATAAGTCTCTAGCAGTTTTATATACAATATATGTTCCAAGGATAGCAGCATCTAAAGGATTTAATCCTTGTGCCATAAAGGATGCTATTACTCCAGATAATAGATCTCCAGAACCACCTTTAGCCAAACTTGTGTTACCTTCGACGTTGAAATAAGTTTTTTCTCCATTGGTAATAATAGTGGTGGAGGATTTGAAAACAACGTTTGTATTTATTCTTTTTGCTAATTCTTCTAAAGACAATATATCATTTTTAAGATTTTTATATATTTTTTGTAATTCTCCGACATGTGGTGTTATTATACAGTTTTTGTTTAATTTAGATTTTTCTCTTAATATCTGTATTGCCTCTGCATCTAGTAAAATAAGTTTTGAATCCATATAATTTTCAACAATTTTTATGACAAAATCGAGAGCTTTTTCTGTCATTCCTGGTCCCAACAATATAACATTAGCTTTTTCGATATCAGATCTTACAGTTGAAATATCTTTCTCTTCAAAATAATCTTTATTTAGTGATCTATAGATTATAGAAGGTTCTAGAGAAAGAATTTCAGAGGAATCTCCAGGTGTAATTAATCTCACTAATCCAGCACCGCTTCTCTGAGCACCTATTGCACAGAGAATGGGTGCTCCTGGATATTTAGAACTCCCTGCAAGTATTAAAACTGTTCCAAATGTGTATTTGTGGGAATCTTCAGGTCGTCTAGGAAGCAACTTTTTTACCATTTTTTCTTCAATGAGGTCTCTGTTTAAACTTTCCATAAACAAATTGTCGAAGGAAAGAGGAGCAATTTTTATCTGTCCACAATATTCTTTCCCTGGATGAAGGAGATGACCAAATTTTAGGGCACCAAAAGTTACTGTTTGATCGGCTTTTACGGCTACTCCCTTTATTTCTCCTGAATCTGAATCAATTCCTGAAGGAATATCAATAGAAATAATTTTTGCACTTGAATTGTTGATTTTTTCTATTACTTCTTTCATTTCTCCTTCAATTGTTCCCTTTAAACCTAAACCTATCAATCCATCGATTATTAAATCATAATACAAGTAGTCAACATGCTCTTCGCCATATTTATATATTTTTATTTCATATTTTTCGGCAATTTCCAACTGTTTTTTGAAACCTTTGCTACCTTCTGAAGGATCTCCTATAATTAAAATTTCAACGTTGTATCCTCTATTTTTTAAAATTCGTGCTGCTGCTATTCCATCTCCTCCATTGTTTCCCTTTCCTACTATGGAGAGTATGGAAAAAGGGTAAAAGGTTTCTGCAACGTCTGCAACTGCAAAAGCTGCTTGTTCCATGAGCGTTTCTTCAGATATTCCTTTCATTATTGTCGCCTCATCGAGACGCTTGGCTTCTGAAGAAGTAATTACTTTCATTTTTATCCCTCACATTTAGAAATTATTCTAACATAACTAACATTCTTAAAATCTAATTTTAGAAAGGGCTGCTGACTAAGATTAGCTTCAACTTAAATCATTTGTTTATATTTAAAATTAAATTATTTTTGGTGCACATTTCTTCAGTTTTTGGACCATACGATATATAGTCAATATCTATCGCAGTTTGTTCTTCAATAAACGAAATAAACTTTAGAAAGTTTATGTCCTTGGTATCGTGCCAACCCTCAAGTTCTTCATAGATAGGTTCAGCGACAAAGAAATCATAAGAAGATGACGGTGTCTCTTTAATTTCTCCTTTTATTGAATATTTGGTACAAACTTTAATTTTTCCAAGACAGTTAAGCACATCAGCTTTTGTTATTACTAAACCTGTTAAACCAGATCTAATTTTGGCGTATCTTAAAGCAGGTAAATCCAACCATCCTATTCTTCGAGGCCTTCCTGTGGTAGCACCATATTCACCACCTTTTTTTCTTATGTTTTCAGCCTCATCACCAAAAATCTCTGTCGGGAATGGACCTTCACCTACACGAGTTGTGTATGCTTTTAGTACGCCGTAGACATTGTCAAGCTCAAAAGTTGAAAATCCAACAGTAGATACTCCATGGGCCATGCAAGGAGAGGAGGTGACAAAAGGATAAGTTCCAAAATCTAAATCCAGCAAAACACCTTGGGCCCCTTCAAATAATACAGAGGTGTTTCTAAAAACTCTTCCCATTTCTATTGCGCTTGCGTAATTAATATTTAGTTTTTCTAGCTTACTTTTTGCATTGATTAAATAATCAAAAACTTCTTCTTTTGTAGTTTTTAAATTATCTCCGTAATAATTATGTTTTAGGTAATATATATCTTCTAACCTTTCTTTTAATAAATTTTCATCGAATAAATAGTAAAGCTTTATTCCTTCCCTTGAGACTTTATCTGTATATGCAGGACCTATACCTCTTTTAGTAGTTCCTATAGGGTTTTTTCTCATTGATTCAATGATTTCATCTTCTTCTTTATGCCAAGGAAGAACAAGGAACACTTCTGGATCTATATAAAATCGGGATGAAATACCTGGGAAGTCAGATTCTAAGATGTTTAGTTCGTCTGCTAATTTTTCCAAATCTAAAACCATTCCTGCACCCAAAAAACCTTTTGCGTCAGAATTTGGTTTTATTGATGGTAACAAATGATTAACGTATTTTTTGCCTTTATAATATATCGTATGTCCTGCGTTTGCTCCTCCAGAAAAGCGGACTATCCATTCAAAATTATCAGAGAAGTAATTAACGACTTTTCCCTTCCCTTCATCTCCCCATTGAGCTCCAACAATAGCCATTTTTTCCATGCTTATTAGCACACATCCATTTACGATTTAAGTGTGCATGCCTCCTTTCATCTTCATTTGTTATCAACATGAACAATTAATAATGATACCGTTCATTGTTCAAGATTTTATTGGCTCTAAAAAGTTGTTCTAACAGGATCAATGTAGCAATTTCGTGTGTAAAGGTTAGTTTTGAAAGCGAAAATGTTTTGTCCGAATATTCAAAAATTTTCTCAGAATGACCCAAAGGTCCTCCTATAAAAAAACTTATATGTTTTTTCCCGCAAGTGCTTTTTATATTATCATAAAACTGAGCTAGTTCTACTGATGTTAAGTTATCCCCATTTTCGTCCAATACTATGTTATATGAATCGGTTAAATATTTTTGAATTTTTTCAAAATCTTTATCCTTGTAGTTTTTTGGCGGCATTATATTTAAATCACCAGAAAGTGGAATCTGTATTAATTCCACTTTTTCATATTTCTCAATCCATTTTAAGTATTGATTTACCCCATTTATTATAAACTTGGTTTTTAGAGGGCCAATTACTATGATTCTTGTCATGATACTAATTTTTTGAATTTTTGAATTTGCCTAGTTGACTGTTCATTAAGAGTTTTTCTTCTATAGTAAATAATTCTCCATCTAGATTTCCAACTAGTGTTTTAAAGGAATTTAAAAAGACTTTTCCGGTAACAGGAGTTGGAAGTGAAACTCTTTCTATCTCACATCCAAAATGGTGAATGACTTTTTGAACTTGGCTGTATAACAAATAAAGAGAAATTTCTCCTTCTTTTGCGTTGATACTAATTGAAAATTTTCCATTCTGTTTTCTTACCAAAAAAACGTTTACAGGGGCGTATAATGATAATTCTTGTTGTATTTGTTCGGCTAACCACCTATCAGTTGTGTTAACATGAAAATCGAGAGTTATTAAAAAGTCTCTCACACCGATTATTGTTGCTCCCGCAGTAGGATGAGGTTTTGAAGGGCCATAATCAGGTTTCCACTCAGGTAGTTTCATCTTTTTTTCTAAAAATTCAAAACCGCCTTTTCTTATATTGTTTATATTTTGTCTCTCTTTATTATGGGCAGATTTTTCATAAAGATAAATAGGTAAATCAAAGTCACTAGAAACTTTTTGAGCCAGTTTTTCTACTAACTGGTTAGCTTCTTCAAAAGTCACTCCTATAAGAGGAACGATAGGAACAACGTCTACAGCACCAATTCTAGGATGGTGGCCTGAATGCTCGGTTAGATCAATTTTTTCGATGCAAATTTTTATTGTTTCATACAAAAATTTATCAATTTCAGATAAATCTCCAACTATGCTTATAAAACTTCTATTAAAGTATTCATCGCTTTTACAAGAGATAAACCATACTTTTTCGTAATTATCTGCGAGGTTCTTGATTTGTCTGATTAACTCACTGTTTTTCCCTTCACTAATGTTGGGTAATGTTTCTATAAGTTTCAATTTACTCACCTCGTTATTTGCTTTTCAAACATCAATCCCTTTGCCGCTAAACCTAAGATTAACGAAAAAGTTAAAACAGACGTTCCTCCGTAGGAAACCAATGGCAAAGGAATTCCCGTAACAGGTAGCAGTCCTAAGTTCATTCCAATATTTTGAAAAACGTGGAAGAAGATGAGAAACGCTGATCCTACATAAAAATATTTCCAGAAAAGATCGTCGTTGTTTTTGTATCCAACGTAAAGTCTCCAAATTATTATTGCATACAGTAAAATTAACAAAGATATACCTATAAACCCAAACTCTTCCCCTATAACTGAAAGTATGAAATCTGTTTGGCTTTCAGGGACTAAGCCGCTTAAATTCATATATCCATTCATGTAACCTCTGCCAAACCATCCACCTGATCCAATCGCTTTCATTGCCTGTTCAGTATTGTAAAAATAAGTTAATGCATATTGTTCAGGAAATAAAAAACCAAGAATTCTACCTTTTTGATATTCCTTCATGTTAAGAAAAATTATAGGAGCACCTACCAGAGCTAAACCTAACGAATATTGCCATAATTTTTCGAATTTTCCTGACACGAAAACTAAAACAAACCATGTCATAAGTACTATGATAGCAGTGCTAAAATCTGGCTCTTTATACAAAAGAACAGCGGAGATTAATGTAATAAACGTTGCAAAATAAAAGATCTTTAGATTTTTTTCTGATAGAATGTAACTAAAATAAACAATTAGAGCTATTTTGAAAATTTCAGATGGTTGAAATCCAATGGGTCCTATCCTAATCCATCTTCTAGAACCACTTACTGGAGGCATCAAAAGAACCAATATTAGTAAAAGAAAGGTTAAATAAAATAAAAAAGGAGAGATCATTTTGATAAATCTATCAGGAATGAACATTGCAACAAAGAAGCCACATATTCCAATTATTATCCACATTAATTGTTGCTTTTCTATTCCTTCTAATGAACTATTCAAAACAGCACTTTTAACCGAGAAGTATCCAATGATAAGTAAACATATATAACAGATGGTTATATAAAATTCGAAACTCTTCATTCTCTCTTTTTTCTCTTCAAACAAAGCTATCTTAAAAGCTCCCATGAAATTATGCGTAACCTCCAATTTTAATTATATTTCAGACGTTTATTTGCACTAGTTATACACGGTTATTGTTCTGAATCTAATAAAAAACGCGGATATTATTAAAATTTTAGTCCCTAGTCAAATCAAAAGTATTATAAAAGTATTATTAATAACTCCAATCTTATCGCTTTTAATTTTTTCTAAAACACTGTTAAACATAGATCATGAATAACACACAATAACCCAATTTTTGAATCACAACCAAACAATATTATTATATCATAATAACTACACAATTTAGAATTTTAACTAGGTGTGGTAAAATAGAGTTGTGCTGCTTTCTGAATTGTTGTTACTTCTTCATTTAAAGATAGTTTAAATGATAATTAAATTAATTTTTGTTTCTAAGATTTTTTATTATGATCAAATCTAGATCAGTATCATATTTCGGAGGTTTTATAAAAATGATAGGAGATAACCTTATTTCTTTGGATAAAGTTACTTCCACCAATAAATTTTTAAAAGAAAATTGGCACAAGCTTCCTTCCGAAACAGTCGTTTGGGCACTTGAACAAACAGAAGCATATGGTAGAAAGAAAGATAAATGGTATGCCCCTTTTGGAGGATTATGGTTTTCTGTTTTATTTAAGCCACGGAAAAGACCTTTGATCCCTTTTTATTACGTTAGAATGTATTCATTGGCTGTACTTGATTTGTTAAAAAAAAGGTACAAGCTTGATGCAATCATTAAATGGCCAAATGATATATTAGTAGAGGAGAAAAAGATCTGTGGTATTTTGGGAGAAAGCATTTATAATGGAAATAACCCGGCTTGTGTGATTGTTGGGGTTGGAATGAATGTTAACAACGATCTTCCTGAAGAAATTGCTTCAACCTCTGTTTCTTTGAAACAACTAATTGGAAAAGAAGCACCTTTAAACAAGATTCTTAGTGAAATAAATCATATAGCTTACCATTCTTACTATTTAAAGTACTTTAAGCCCAAAACCATTTCTAATTTAACTAAAATTTGGTTAAAAAATTTAAATATAAAAAAAGGAGACAAAGTAAAATTAAAAACTTTATCTGGTAGAATTGTGATTGGAGAGTTAGTAGATATTAAATCCGATTGTCTAGAAATTTTAGATGCTAGTGGAGAGATAAAAGTATTTAATTCTGGCGAAATTAGTGTTATAATTTAATAAATATAGCATTAGAGGAGGTCAGTAATGGCAATTAAAGTACTAATTGAAGAAGAAGAGATCAAGCAAAAGGTTAAAGAAATCGGAAGAGATATAACAAATTATTACAAAGGCAAAACAGATGAAATTATTGCCTTATGTGTTTTAAAAGGATCTGTAAATTATTTTAGTGATTTGGTTAGAAATATTAATTTAAATGTAATTTATAATTTTATACAAGTTTCTAGTTATGCGGGTGAGATTACTACCGGTGTAGTAAAAGTAAAGAGCTGGTTGGATGAACCTTTAGAAAATAAACATGTATTAATCGTTGAAGATATAATCGATACAGGCAATACTTTGAAATATATAATAAAGTATCTTCAAAGACAGAATCCACTTTCAATTGAGGTTACTTCTATTGTCATAAAAAAAGCACATGAACATGGAATAGATGTAAAATTCCCGGGATTCTTTATAGAAGATATATTTGTCGTTGGTTATGGTTTAGATTATAATGAAAAGTATAGAAATCTTCCATATATAGGCTATATTACCTAAGGAGGTAAAAATATGAACATAAAGGAATACGTAGCAAAGGTGCGCGAGGCAGCTCAGTACATAAAAGATAAGATAGACAAAAAACCGAAAATTGCTATCATCCTAGGATCAGGTTTAGGTAAAATTGCAGACAATTTAAAAAATGCAATTTCTATCCCATATTCTGAAATACCAAATTTTCCTGTGTCTACAGCTCCAGGACATAAAGGTGAGCTCTTAATTGGAGATTTACAAAATAAAACCGTTATGTTGATGAATGGAAGGTTTCATTATTATGAAGGTTACACCATGAAAGAGGTTACTTTCCCTATTAGAGTAATGCAAGAGTTAGCTATTGAATATTTGATAATAACTAATGCTGCAGGAACTCTTAATCCAGATTTTCAGGTAGGAATACCGTGTATCATAACTGATCAGATTAATTTCTTTGGTGATAATCCTTTAATAGGTCCAAACTATGATGATTGGGGCCCAAGATTTCCAGATATGACAGAAGTATACACCAAGTCTTTGGTAAATGAAGCTTTCAAAGCCGCAAAGAAATTGAATATTCCAATTTATTCTGGTGTCTATTTGGGATTGAGCGGACCAACTTTTGAAACTCCAGCTGAGATGAGAATGATGAGAAATTTTGGGGCCGATTTAGTAGGAATGTCCACTGTTCCTGAAGCTATAGTCGCTAGACATGCAGGAATTAAATTGTTGGGGATTTCAGCAATCACTGATAAAGCTGTACCAGACCAATTGCAAGAAGTTACTGCCGAGGAAGTTTTAAGGGTTGCAGAACAAACTGGTGAGAAAATTGCTGATATAATTATGGAAGTAATAAAATCACTGTAAACCCTATCGTTCAAAAAGTTCAACCCAATTTAATTACCTATTAGAGGGTGTTCGTTGTGAAAAAGACGATATCAACTGTTTTATTCTTTATGATTGTAGTACATATCTTTTCTTTTTATGATATGTATGATTATTTTTTCATGAAACCGACAACTTATTTTGAATATAACGTAAACCATTTGGGTGAGATGGGGATTGAAATATATTCGATTCGTAAGTATCCTCTAATGGATTCAAATAAACTGCTCGAGTCCGTTTGGTCACAACCTAGATCGTTAATTGGAGGGCAGATGGCGGTAGAATCAGGGTATTATACTCATGCTATTTCTTCATCTCATGCTATGGGACTACTGCAAATGAAAAACATTACAGCAACTGACGTCTATGTTTATAATCTGTTTGATCCATATGACAATCTGAAAGGTGCTCTTGAATATCATGGATATCTAAGAAGATTGTTTAATGACGAAAAATTGCAAATTATAGCCTATCATGATGGTCCAACTGCTGTAATGGGTGGGGTAATTTCACCAGGTGGGGAAGCATATTATCAAAAAGTTAAGAATGCCCAGCAGAACTATAAAAATACTAAAATATATTCTCCTTATTTTTTAAAGGGAGGCATATACTTTGACAAAAATCATACTTTAACAACAGATTTTGCCGGAGGGTTAGCATATCGCAAACTCGAGTTATATGGAGGTGTATCTTTAGATTTAGACATTAATAAATTAACCGCTTCAGACTGGGATTTTTTGGATTTTGGATTTGATTATTCTTTGCTTTATGCGCCAAGGACCTATTTTGCTTTCGGTTTTTCTGGGAATCCAGTGCCAAACGATATAATATTTAGAATTGGTTTTCCATGGCAAAATTTTATTGTAACAGTGTTCGAAGATCCACAGATAATATACAAACATCAATTGACTAAAAATTTCACCACAAAAATTGCTTTAAGTAACGATAAACTTTTACTTTCAGGATATTATACTATTTCAAATTTGGATCTGTTTGTAGGCTATGAGATTTTTAATAAAAGTGTAAACATTGGATTTAGAGTAAGATAGAAGGAGAGAGCATGGAACAATTTTTTCTCAAAATTAAAGAGTGGTGGAATAAACAACAAAAAGAGAGAAAAACTTTGTATATTGTATCAGTTGTAGCTATTATTGTTTTAATAATAGTTTTTTCCTTGCTAGCCACTAGGAAAAAGTATGCTTTCTTAATTGGTGGGTTAGATCAAGCAAGTGCAGGAAATATTATACAAATACTAGAAGAAATGGGAATCTACTATAAAGTGGATAATTTTGGGAATATCTATGTGGCAAATCAGAATGTGGCAGAACTAAGAATGAAACTAGCTTCACAAGGTATTATAGGTTTTAATGTTCAGGGATATGAGCTTCTGCAGAAACAAGGTTTAGGTGCAACAAGTTACGACAAGCAAGTTAATTACCAAATAGCTCTCGAAGGAGAACTCAGTAAAAGTATATCTTCACTCCAAGGCATTAAAGCAGCTCGTGTACATTTAGTTATCCCTCCTAGAACTTATTACCAAGTTGGAGATAGTCCAGAACCATCTGCCTCTATTCTCTTGATTTTAAATCCAGGTGTAACTATTTCTCCTGATCAGGTTAAAGCTATTATTAACTTAGTCTCTGGATCTGTTCAAGGGTTAAAACCTCAGAATGTAAAAGTTGTTGATAATTATTCTCGTGACCTAAGTTCGCAAGTAATGATTGGAGAAGGTATTGAAAGTGCTAACTCTAAATTTAAACTAAAAACAGAGGTGGAGAATTACTATTCTAAAAAGCTAGAAAGTAGTTTACAATCTGTTTTTGGCCTTGGAAATGTAGTTGTAGTTTCTGAAATAGATCTAAATTGGGAAAAAATTGAACAACAAGAAAGAAAGGTACAACCCGTTGTAGAAGAGGAAGGTATAATTTTAAGCCAACAAACACGTACAGAACAAAGTGGTAATAGGTCTACTTTAGGTGGAATTCCAGGAGTTGATTCGAACATTCCACCGTATACCTACCAAACCCCTCAAGATTCTGGTGAGTATTACAGTAAAACTGATATTATTACAAATTACGATGTGAATGAAATATATAGAAAAACTGTAGAAGATAAACAAGGACAAATTGCTAACAAAAGTTTCACTGTTTTTATCGATTTTTCAAGTATAGGAGTAGAAAATCCAGAAAATTTAAAAGCTCAAATTTTGAAAAGTGTCTCAACAGCCTCAGGTACCCCGGAATCGAATATTTCCGTCGTAGATGTGCCATTTAATAGGGAAAGTGAAATTCTAAGAGCGCAGTTAGAAAGTGAACTTTTACAAAAGAGAAAGAGAATAGCAAACATTACTATAATGATTATCTCTTTAATAGTTTTAATTGTCTTAGTAATTGTTATTAACAGAGTTATGAAATCTAGAAAAGCAGCCCGATTAGTTGAAGAGAGAAAAAAACAGCTTGAAATGCAGGCTGAGGAAGCAATGAGGGAAGCTGGAAAAATACCTCAAGAATTGACTCCTGAACAAAAGATAATGAAAGAAATTGAAGAACTCGCTGATAGTAAGCCTGAAGAGGTTGCGGAGATTATTAAAATGTGGTTAAGGAGTCAGTAAGATAATAGGGGAGAAAAATTAAGAAGGAGATTTACTATGGCAGATAAAGGTAAAGGTTTAGATGGAGTGAAAAAAGCTGCTATAATGTTAGTTCTTTTAGGTCCCGAAAAGGCAAGTAAAGTTCTTAAAAAACTTGACGATGCCGAAGTGGAAGAATTGACTTTGGAAATTGCTAATTTGGACAAAATTGATGAAGAAGTTCAAAAAGCTATTTTGAATGAATTTTATGAATATGCAAAAGCAAAAGATTATCTCAGTACCGGAGGCGTTGAATACGCCAAAAAACTTTTGGAAACGACTTTTGGTCCTGAAAGAGCTATAGACATAATAGATAGACTTGTTTCAAATTTGCAAGTCAAACCTTTTGATTTTCTCCGAAAAGTAGATGTTGCACAATTAGTGAATGTTTTGCAGAATGAACACCCTCAAACAGTTGCTTTGATACTTTGTTATCTTCCTCCACAGGTTGCAGCGAAAGTGATCTCTGAACTTCCAGAATATTTGCAAGTTGACGTAATAAAAAGGATATCCACTATGGATTCTTCAAATCCAGATGTTGTCAAAGAAATCGAAAATAAATTAAAGGATAGGCTCTCTGCTTTTACCGTTCAATCGTTTTCGCAAGTTGGTGGAATTGATATATCAGCTGAAATAATGAATAATATTGATAGAGCCATGAGTAACAAAATTTTTGAAAAATTGTCAGAAAGAGACCCGAGACTGTCTGATGAGATAAGAAGAAGGATGTTTGTCTTTGAGGACATCACTAAGTTAGATGATAGATCTATTCAAAGAGTCTTGCGAGAGGTTGACAGCAAAGATTTGACACTTGCACTGAAAGGTGCCTCTGATGAAGTTAAAGAAATTATTTTTAAGAATATGTCTAAGAGAGCCGCTCAGATAATTCAAGAAGAACTGGATTATATGGGACCTGTAAGGGTTAGAGACGTTGACGAAGCCCAGCAACGAATTGTTAATATAATAAGAAAGCTTGAAGAAAGCGGCGAAATCATCATAAGAGGTGGGGCAGGTGAAGAGTTAATTGAATAAAAGAATTATTAATAATAAATACGTTGTGTTGGATAAGACTTTTGAAATAGATATTAAAGATTCAAGAGAAGAAGAAATTAATAACTTAAAAAACCGGGAAGAGTTGTTGAAGTCTGAAATTTTGAAAAAAGCTAAAAAAGAAGCACAGGAAATTGTTGCTTCAGCTAGAAAGGAAGCAGAAAAGATTGTAGAGGAAGCAAAGCAACAAGCCAATAAAATAAAACAAGAACAAATGGAGCTTTTTAACAAAAAACAAAAGAACCTTGAAGAACACTTAATAAAAATAAATGAAGAAATAAAAAAGGTCGCTAATGAGTACAAAATATATGTAGGGGAGTTATCGAATCAAGCACGTGCCTTTAGTGAGGAAGTTATAAAAATGGTCGTTGGTAAGTATTTTGAGGAAAATATATCTTTTCCTGAATGGGTTGAAGTTGCTTTTGAAGATTTACAAAAAAAGCTGTATTTGTTTAAAGATGCTACATTAAAAGTAAGTCCAAGCTTTAACAAAGAATTCCTTCAAATAATCGTTAAAACTTTTGGTAACAACTTTCAAATCATTGAAGATTCTTCATTGATCGATAATCAAATTTTTTTAGATACCAATCAAGGTGTGCTTGATCTTAGTCCTCAAACATTTGTTAAAGATATATTAAATATGTTGGAAGGGTCTTTAAATGAAGAAAGTTAATTTTGAAAGATCGTTGAAAAGTTTTGAAAAAAGGCTTGAAAATCGCCCTTTATTTCCACAATTAGGAAAAGTAAGTAGAATTATCGGCGTAACAATAGAGTCAACGGGACCTAATTCCGCTTTAGGGGATTTGTGTAAAATTAAATTAAAAGATGAAACAACTGTTTTAGCAGAAACAGTAGGATTTTCTGATAACAAAGTTTTGTTAATGCCTCTGGAAGATGTTGAAGGTTTGTATGTAGGTGCACCTGTTGAAAAGGTGGAGGATAAAATTACCATTAAAGTAGGATCGGATCTCTTAGGACATGTATTAGATGGCATCGGTAGACCTATAGACGGAAACAAAATCAAATATTATGAAAATAGAAGCATATATTCTTCTGCTCCCAATCCTTTACAAAGGAAAAGGATTAAGGAACCTTTATCTGTAGGTGTTAGGGCAATCGATGGTTTTTTGACTTTAGGAAAAGGGCAGCGAATTGGAATAATGGCAGGAAGTGGGGTAGGTAAAAGTACTCTTCTTGGAATGATTGCAAGAAATACTACGGCTGATGTAAACGTTATTGGTTTAATTGGAGAACGTGGAAGAGAAGTTAGAGAGTTTATTGAAAAAGACTTGGGAGAAGAAGGTTTAAAAAGATCTGTTGTGGTGGTATCAACTTCTGACTCCCCCGCTTTATTAAGGGTAAAAGCGTTATATACTGCGACTACAATAGCAGAGTATTTTAGAGATTTGGGTTATGATGTTTTATTGATGGTTGATTCAATTACTAGATGGGCTATGGCACAACGAGAAATAGGCCTTTCTATTGGAGAACCCCCCACCACACGAGGATACACTCCAAGTGTGTTTGCAAATATGCCTAAAATTTTAGAAAGGGCCGGTAATTCCAAAGAGGGAAGTATGACTGCGATTTATACTGTTTTAGTTGAAGCCGATGATATGAATGATCCTATTGGTGATTCAGTAAGAAGCATTGTTGATGGGCATATAGTACTTTCTAGAAAACTTGCAGATTCTTCTCATTATCCACCTATAGATATATTGGCAAGTGTTAGCAGACTTATGACTGACGTTGCTAATGATGATCATCTACAAGCTTCAAAATTTATTAAAGATATATATGCTAGTTACATAGACGCGAAAGATTTAATTGAGGTTGGAGCTTATAAAAGAGGTTCAAATAAGAAAGTCGATGTTGCTCTAGATGAAATAGATAATATAAACAGCTTTTTAAGGCAAGGTATTTATGAGAAGACAGAATTTGAGCAAACTATCAAAACATTAATAGAAATCCAAAACAGATGTAAAAAGATAATTAATAAGGATTAATCAACGTATTATAAACATTTACTTATTTTTTGAAGTCTATAAATTGGAGGAATAATATGTTTATAAATGCAGAAGTTACAATCTTATTATACGTTGGGTTAATTATAATAGCGTTGTTGATAATTCAGTTGATATGTAAGAGATTATTAAAACCTGTAAAATACAGAAAATTAAAAGAGAGCTTTTCCGCTTATTTGTATTTGTTACCTTCTTTTGTTGTGTTAGGACTATTTGTTTTTTGGCCTATCGTTTATTCTTTTTATTTAAGTTTCTTTAAGTGGGATTTCCAAACTCAAGATAATCCTATATTTATTGGTTTTAACAACTACATAAAACTGTTTAAATTAGATAAACCTATTTCTATTTCATTTAATACCGCTTTTTTTAATACATTGCTTTTGGTTATGAGTTCCATCTTTCTTATGCACCTTATCTTCGATTTTAAGAATATTGAAAAGCGTTATCAAAAAATATTGGTTGTGCTTATGAGCTGTTTGGGATTAATCAGCTTGTTTTTAACAAATTCTGCAAATTATTTAAATGTCGCTATTTCATTAATTCAAGTCATAACTTACACTGTCTTGGCTGCTTCACATTTTTTAACTCAGAAGTCAAATAAAGTATTCTTAAAGATACTGCTCTTCATCGGTTTTTATGCCTTTTTTTACTGGTTTGGTGTAGCTGAAATCATCAGTTTCTTAGCTCTGGCAAAACAACAATCTTTATTTATTAAAGCTATATGGAATACGACATATTATGTTTTGCTATCTACACCTATTACTATATTTTTAGCTTTAATCATTGCACTTTTGTTAAATCAAGAAATACATGGTAAAGCAATTTTCCGGACTATTTACTTTATTCCATTTGTTACAAGTGTTGTCGCAATATCACTTGTTTGGCAGTGGCTTTTCAATGATAATGGATTAATAAATTATATCTTAACTCAAATGGGATTTTCTAAAATCAGTTGGTTGAAAGATCAAGCTTACACTATTCCAACCGTCGCAATGATTTCTATTTGGAAGATGGTTGGTTATTATTCTATAATTTTCCTTGCTGGATTACAAAACATAGATAAGAGTTATTACGAGGCTGCTAAAGTCGATGGAGCCTCTCCTTTTCAGAAGTTTAGATATATTACACTACCATTACTTTCTCCAACCACATTTTTTATAATTATTGTAGCCATGATCGGTGCTTTTAAGGTTTTTGATGAAATCTTCATACTTTATGTTGGAATGCCAGGCCCATATAATAATAGCGGTATGACTTTAGTTTATTATATTTATGACAAATTTTACCATCAACAAAGAATGGGTGAAGCAAGTGCTGCTGCTTATGTATTGTTTGGTATTACCTTAGTTTTCACCTTTCTACAGATGAAAGCTAGCAAAAAAAAGGTTTATTACGATTCCTGAAGGAGGTTACCTTCTTGAACTACAGTAATTTTTTAAAAACTATGTGGAAATTAGTCGTCTATATTCTTTTAGCCGCAGGAGCTATTTTGATGTTATTGCCTTTTGCTTGGATGATTGTAACATCTTTAAAAGCTCCAAGTGAAATCAATGAATGGCCACCTACTTGGACTACAAAAAATTTTAAAAAAGAATGGTCATTAAAGCTAGAAATTGCACCTTCTTCATACAATATTAGACGAGGATTAAGTTTAGAGGAATTTAGAACTTTAGCAATAGATGAAAAATACAATCCTTATAAGTTGATTTACAATATAGAAGGTGACTACGTTAGAAGAGGACAGGTTGAAATACTGCTCAGAGATATTAATTATTCAGAAAGTACCGATGTCGATTCTTTGATGTCTAGTATTTATGAATATTTAGAAAATATAGAAATAAGAGATGATTTAAAAAGTATGTTTCTGCAAGATACATATACTCTCGAGAATTTTGAAAATATCTACTACACTTTATTTTCTAAATCAAATGGATATTATCGTCAAACGTTAACTGTAAGAAGAGTTCAACAAACTCTTACTAAAATAGAAGATTTCATTAATTTAACTTTAGAGAGAAGCATAAATCTTCTTCCATACTTTAGAGTTTCTCCGGAAATGGATCCCTCAGAAGTTGAAAAAATAGAAAATAGCAAACAAGAATTTATAGATTATCTTACAAACATTAAGCAAGAAATTCAGTCAATGAATATACAGCTCGGGTTATATAAACCTGAATTACGTGTTGTAACGCTTCACGAAGTTGAAGAAATTGTAGAAATACTCGTCAATTTTTTATCGAAGATAGAAACTTTTGAAGATGAAATATTACAGAACACAAACACTCTTATACAACGTAATATATATAATCCAGTTATTATGGAAGTTAACACCTTAATATTCTACATTTTTTTTCAAAATCAGTATAACCAAATTCAAAACGAATTTCTCGATCAGGCTTATATTACTTTTCGAGTGCCTACAAAACAAGAAAAATATGAAAATCTCTTAAAAGATATACAAGGTAGCGATTTTCCTGAGTATTTTAAAGTAATAGTAAAGGATATAGCAACTCAGAAGAATATTAATTCTTTGAATAAGGAAGTAGTGTCGTATTTCGAAAAGACGTTCATAACAGACGTTGAAAACTCTTTAGCCCGCGATTCTTTCGAAATACAAACATGGGTCAATATATTAAGAACTTTAGCTAACAAGGGTGCCTCGTTAGAAAACGCGAAGAGTGTGCTTTCAACAAGTGATTACAATTTTTTAATGCAAAATATTGGAGGCAAGGAAGAGGAGTTCCAAACTGTTTTGAAAAAAAGGATCGAATATGATAAAATACTAAGAGAATTTGATGTATTTTACATTGATTCCACATCAAAAGCCAAGATTGATCAGGCGCCTTTCTTTGTAGACAAAATATTATTTAAAAACAATTCTAGAATAGAGATTTACACAAACAATATCCCATCTATTTGGTTAATAGACGAAGAACCTTAT